>NZ_JBUZTQ010000029.1:0-60639 GCF_055408445.1 Pseudomonas sp. B414
TACTCCTCTTGGGTTGGTGATTGCTCGCACAACCATCAAACCCGGTAGCCCCGTTCTTTTTCAAGAGGGGTGTCAGATCAAGTCGAGACTTCTACACCTGATTCAACAACAGTTGTACTTTCTCCATGCTCACTGTTTCCCCAGAATCGGATTCAGTATTTTTCGTAGTTCAGATTCGATTAACCCAACTCCGAAGTAAGATGTCGGCGGCGCCTCGAAACTCTGATAACTATATGTAATTTCCACATCACGGATTAAGTGCGGTCTTGCCCGAAGCTTAAGTGCATACGTTTCGGAATCCAGGAGCGATTCGACGTGATTTTTGATTCGATCAGCTATCGACTCTCGCTTCCCTAAATAAAATGGGATCGGTTTGCCTGCTGCCAATGCCGCTAAGTGATGCTTCACCCGACTTGGATAATAACGAGGGATTGTTCCGTCATGCGCTTTGGCCCGTATTTTTCCCCATCGCTCACCAAATTCGCCAAGTTCCGCTGCTGTGTAAAACTTAAATTTCGCTTCGAAGTAATAAATTCCAGGCTTTTGAGGCAGGACAGGAAGCTCATTATCCTCACCGAGATCAAGCGTTTTTTGGGTTTCTCGCAAGTGTTGGGCAAGTGCAGTAATTGGCGCATGTTCAGTCAGTTTTGAATGAGCACTTACCAGTTGCTTCAAAGCCGCTTCAAGTCTTTCCATAGGTCACTCCCAAGTTCTGAGCACAAAGAGGCACCCAAGAGTGCGTATTCGTGGTGGTGTCCTCCATGTTGCCGGAGGGTAAGGGTGGATCAGTCTCAGTGCGCCGTAGCCGCTATTCGCCCCGTAGCTACCGGTCTTAGATCTGCATATTCCATTGCATATCAAAGCTTACGTCAGCGCATGACAAGTGCATGCAAGGTCTTGAGGCTGGCGGCGAGGTCCTGCCCCACAGCGAGCTTGCCCAGTCGGATTTGCCCCGGAACTGGATTGTCAAAACGTGCAACTGGAAGCCGCTCGCCCGGCCCCAGCAGTTGGTCACACCAGTTAGCGAAGGTCAGGTCCTTCGAAGCGCTCGCAGACAAGCGGCCCTTCAGGGCGCGGTCAAGCACCACCTCTTCCACGTCGGTAAAGTCTGCCAATACACCATATTTGCTCAGAACACTCAGTTGAGCTGCCTTCGCCTTGCTCTCTAAACCCACAGTCGCTCTCTCTAGCTCAACACTGTCTACCGACACATCGTCGAGAGCATGCCAGTAGGCTTGGCAAACTGCCAACATCGCGTGAGTTGGGTGTATTGGCCGATTAACTCTGCCATCTGTACTGGGAGATCTAAATAGGGTTGAGTGTAGAAGCCTGGTCGATGAGTCCAGGCTCAATAGGTGCTCTTTACGGAAGCGACAAAAACAAACGCTGGGCCAAACCACTGTCCAGTTTGGCACGATAAATTTCGATAAATTGCGCGCCACTGTTGGCCCTTGCATACAGGGCTTGCTCACTCAATGTGCGCTGTTCCAAGGTTTTCAGGTGCCCCGCCTCATATTCAAGAGCCGGTGTTTCCAGTGTTTTGTAGTGAAAGTGCGCAAACCACAGCTGTGTGCCGTCTTTATCGCTGATGAGATACTCCTGAAGGTAATCCTTACGCTGCCCTTTGGACAAAAACTTTCGCCCGCCCAAGCGGCTGATACGAACTTCTCCTTGAGCCTTCAAATATTCAACGTTCGGCCCCGTGGGCGGTAATCGTTTGATGATACTGACGCGCAAACCCTTGCCCGTTGTGCGCAGCCTGACCGCGGCCAACTTGAGGTCGACACTGAGTGCCCTGGCTGTTTGCTCACGGGCTGGAGTCAGGACTTCAGTTTCAGCGCTGGAATCAATCAAGACTTGATCTATTTGAGCGGATACTGAATCAAGGCTTCTGGCTTTGAATTCAAGAATATCTTCTATTTCGACCGGTATTTTTGCGGTCGCTGCGCTTGATCGACAGTTTTCAATCGCGTTGTCGACCCTGTCGAGTTGAGTTCTGGCATCCGTCACCAACTTTGCCAGGTTTCGCGCTTGAGTGGTTTGAGGGGCTGACGGGCGATGACTGCCGATTTCCTGCCATTCGCCGCTTTCGATCTGTTTATACGAATAAACCTTGATTCGCCCAATCCCCTCAGTCACTTCGACAATATCGCTTTCTACCCCCTCGGACGCTTTACGTCGGGAACCAACCAACATTAGCTGGTCAGTCGTTTTGATTATTTGCTGAGGTTGTCTGGATGACGCCGGTTTCTTGTCCCTCTGCACATTCATTAAACGACTGGGCCCCGGCCGCGGCTCTTCAACCTCGGAGGATGAGCTTTCCGAGTCTTGAATCACTCTCCCCAACTCTGACTCAGCAAAGTCCTTGAGGTTATTGAGCACTCGGATTATCGGAGCCAAAAATTCATTGCGGAAATGTTCGGATTGCAAAAGTACCAAGTTCTCACAGATCCGTTCTGCGCCGCTGTACTGTTCAATAGCGTTTTCGAAGAACGCTATATGCTGGTCGCTGTAAAGCTGATTATCCGTTCGTAAATTGATGTGTGACCATACGGTATCCACCACGGTTGCTTGTCCAAAGTGATGGAACGCGCGCTGCTCTTCAGGTGATAAATTGAACGCATCACGGCGGATCACCAATTCGTACAACGTTTCTAAGTAAATAGCTGACCAGTGCCGATCAAAATGATTTTTGTCCTCTGCGTTAACTAACGCCCACAACGCGCTGTTCGTTGGCAATTGCCTCTTCTTTACATGGTTAAGTGCCTCTAATTCCAGGGTCAAGTTATCAAATAATTTGGCTTCAATGGTTTCTGCTTTTTTTAGTTTATTGATCCACACGTCATACGCGCTCGATGAGCCTTCCTCCAAGTTTTTCATCGAGGCTATAAACTCGTTAACAAAATCCACTTGCGCTTTGATGAACGGTAATTCTTGATGGACTTCCTCCAGGTAAGTTTGAAGCTTGAAATGCCTTAAGGTTAATCGCACCCATTGCTCCTGGATGAGCTTTGCGCGGCCGTCAGTGGGCATCAATTGTTCAATTTTTGTCATAAGGCTTAAAAACTCTTGAGCGTTCTTTCTCCATTTTTCAAATTCAGCAGCATAACGTTCAACAATTTCGGCTCGCCGCACGGTCGTATTTTCCAGCAGTGCTTCAGCCACACCCATGACACGCTCGTTTTCATTCACCGCTAATTTAATCAGGTCAGCCTCTTGCAGAAGGCCCTCGACTTTTTTTAGTTTTTCTTCACGCAGCTTTTTGATCCGGGTTTTAGGCCCGCCGCCTTTCAGCCCAAGCCGAACATCCAGATGCCATTGACCTGGCGGATCACTGCGCAAGCGCGGGCCAAGCCTTTCGGGCTGCCTGGCATCCTGAATCACCAGCCCCTCGATCGAGCGAGTTACGCGATACGCAATGCCATTGAGTTGTACATAGGTTTTGCCCTGATAGTTGATCAGGCCTTGCAGGGCACCCACTTCAATTCGCTGACCCTGAGACAAGTCGATGTCCACCACAAAGGTCTCCAGGTTCTCACGCTGGGCTTGAGTCAATGCTTGATCCGGACTGAACCACGAGTAATCCAGAGTCGAATGCAGCCGGGTGGCGCGGGGATCACTGTCAGGCAGTTTATTGGCCACCTGGGCCTTGACCTGTGGAGGCTCGGCAGGCTTGGGGGGGATATCGTCAAAGATCGTGAAAATCGGCTTATCGACAGGCACTTTCAAGCGCAGCCGATCATTGCTCTGAGCAGTGGCATTCAGGTGTTCATGCAGCAGCGCCTGGCTGATGTTAAACAGCAGGTCGATAACAGTGTGCGTAAAGGTTTCCTTGTCCCCCTCCTGAAGCGCCATCAGGCCTGATCTCAGACTTATCAATGTCTGAAAGATCCAGGCCGCTCGCTGCCAGGGTCCGGTAATGAAAAACGTCAGGCCATTAAACAGGGTCCAGGCACACTCCTTGAGCAGATGCCAGCGGCGCTCTGACGTTGACACGGTATTGCGGTCAGCCAGCGTGATCAGTGCTTCCGCATGGGCATCAAACATTGCTTCAACATAATCACCGTCCAGATGAAGGGTACTCAACAGCGCCGGGCTGCGCGGAAGAAAGCGCAAAAACCCCTCCAGTAGAACGCCTTCCAGATGAGGGCGTTCAAAGCCACCGTCGATGTAATAACCACGCGAGAAATCGTCGAGCCATGCCAATACCAGAGCCTGGAGTTCGCCCGGCTGTTTTATGGCTGCCATCAAGGCTGGCCATGTTTCGAATTCCCGCAGTGGCTCGCGGGCAAAAGGTGCGTAAAGGACAAAAGGACCTGACTCAACCCCACGGGAACCGAAAACAAACATATTCGAAACAAAATCCGCCGCTGCCCCCTCGTAAGCATAAAAGCCCAAAGGCCGAACGCATAACTGACTGCTGGCTGCCGACAAGGGTACGTCCGGCCGCAGTATGCGTTGAACCAATTGCCAGCCCATCTCAGTGAATCCGGACTCACCCTTGATCTTTTTCTCCAGCGCAAGCAGGGGCAACTGAATGCTCAACTGGGCTCTGTACAGCGCCAATCTGCCAGCAGCCTCGGCGGCGTTATCAACCAGATAATGCTTGAGTTGTTCGATGTAACGGCTGCTGATATCGAGCCCGGCCACCAGCCTTTTCACGTACTGCACGCTCAACCAGTCCGGCAATACTTCACCTTGACGGTCGATGACAGCCATTAACTGTGAAGGCTTGCCACCGAGGTGCGTCAATGCGAAGTCGGCCAAGGGCGTAATTTTTTCAGAAACCTGCCCCATCCCGATATTTTCGATCACCACTTCATGGATATCGATCTGTGCCACATCCACCGTAGAGTGCGGGTGTTGCAGCTTGATACCTGCCGTCAGCAGTTGCCTGGTAAATACAGGCAGGGCAACAATACCCTCCAGAAACGTTTGCCCGTGGGTCTGTGCGTGCCAAATCGCTTGCTTGATCATCAACGCGCTGTACGCCCGCTGATCGCGTGAGTTGGCCTGGCGCAACCAGGCCGGCAGTGTGGACATAACGTGATCGTAGTAGGGTTGCTCTGCCTGATTGAAGAAGGGGAATATTGAAGCTGCATCATCGAGCGTGTTTGCCAATAGCGCCACGCTCCAACGCTCTGCTTGCGCCTTTAGGCCTGTGACGCCAATTTCACGGACCTTTTTATCCAGCAGCGTCAGCGCAAACGCGGTAAAAAAATCACCTCGCGGCTCATACAGGCTCCAGTGAAAGGAGCCATCTGTCGTTGAGTGGAGCACGTGTGGGCTTAAAGACGCGCCGAACGATTGCAGTGAGTCGTGCCGTTCAATCCCTTTTTCATCTGAATAACTCAAGACCAGCATTCTGTCGGGCAGTTTCTGCGTCACCAGCAGCATGCCTGGCAGTTGGACAAAATCGGATGCGCTGTTCTGGACGTTCTCAATTGCAACCAGATAAGCGTGCACAGGGGTTTCTGCGCTGGCTTGCAGGCGCTCTATCTTGTCAGGAAAGTTCACGACGACAGCCAGGGCAGCCGCCTGCTCATTGGATAATTGCGCGCCTTGATTTGCATCGGGCACGATGCTGTTCATGCCTGACCTCAAGGCCTGCTTCAAACACTTAAAAGGGCTGATGCTGTCAGTGCTTTTCTCGCTCCAGTACTGAACCAATGCCTCTTGATAGGCCTCCATCAGCAGCGCAGAACAGTCGTTGATGATGGTCTGGACTTGAGTCATGTCCACGCTGAGCAGGTACAGATCCTCGACATCCGAATCCGTGATCAGATGATGGACTCCCTGAATCAGGCGTACCGGTTTTGCGTCGATATAGCTCTGAATCATTACATCCACGATCAACATATAACGGTAACGGGGAGGCACACTGTCGGAGGCTGGCGAGTCAGGGTTTGGAAAAGGAACCGGCTCCGCCAGTTTGAGCTGGCCGACACTCACGTCCCGGGAGGGGTATTTCTCTTGCCATTGGGCTTTAAACAGTTGGGCCACCGTACCTTGGAAGGTGGGGGGTGGGGGCAATACCCGAGCGGCAAAACTGTCGAGGACGTGATAGCGAGGCATCGGGTGGGGAATTGAAGAAATGATGTTCATGGGCTGTCCATTGCGTGGTCATCACAGGGTGTGCCCGGGCCGGGCCTTAAGCTGTGATTACAGCCAATAAATATTTTCAGAGGTGGTAGCGGGGTATGTGTATTTAGATGACCGATAAACACATCCGTATGCCGACCTTATTCAGTACTAGTGCGGAACACACTTCGATATATTGATATGTCAGGATGACTTCAATTCACGGGCCAGTTTGATGAGTTGTATTTGTGTGTAAATTGTTTATATGATCTGCGGATAGCTCAGCAACTCTATGGATTGGAGATGACCTATATGGATGGACAGTTAGGGGAACGCTTAAGGGCGGAGCGTAAAGCGTTGGGGCTTACTCAGCATGTATTGTCTGTCGCAGGCGGTGTGGCCACCAATGCTCAGGTGCAATATGAGGGTGGTAAGCGGTGGCCAAAGTCGGATTATCTGATGGCCATTCAACGCGTGGGTATTGACATTCACTATGTGTTGACCGGTGAACGCACTATTGTGCATGTCAGTGTTGCCGAGCAAGAGATGGGCATCATCAACTGCTACCGCGGTTTGAGCCTGGTGGACAAAGAGGCCATTGCTCAGATCATGTTATCGCTGTCGCATGGCTGAGTGCGTCAAGGCAGAAAGCCAGACGGGGACCTATTCTCTCTATCCCCGTCGATGGTAATGCCCCCACGCCCGACTCCCCCAAAACCCCACCAGCACCGCTGTGCAGGCGGGGATAATGCCCAGTCAGGCATACAGCGCAAACAGTTCCGGGTTGTGCAGACGAAATTCCTTGGCCCTGATCAGCCGTTGCAGGTGGGTGTCCACGGCCATTACCCCGATCAACAGGCTTAGCCAGGGCAACCACTGCAACAACGCTGCGGCGCGATAGCTGGCGAGCAGCAGGGCGTCGATCGAACGCAAGTAGGGTGTATTGAACAACCGCTGGTTGATGGCCGTCATTTCTTCGGCGCGGGCACTGGCCGGGTTGCGCGGTGTTTGGGGTAAGGGCGTGATCTTTGCGGTATCCCCTTGCAGGCGCAGCGCGCGGTTGAGGATAGGGGGCGCGGCGTCAGATCCCCAGTACTCAGTGGCTGTGGCGTGTTCTGTCCGCAATTGGGCCAGAAACCGCTCCGGCGGATGGACCGAGGGCAAGTACAGCACCAGGATCAACAAGCTCACCAGGCGAGGTGACGGCGATGGCGCGGATCATGCTGTCGCCTCGGCCTCCCGCATCTCCAGCGTAGTGTTTGCCCTCAACGACACCCTGACTAACAACAACGACTATCCGAAGGAATACCAGGCGCTGTATCACAGTAACTTCAGCACACCGTTCCTGGAGCAAGGTGCTCGTTTTGCCACGCCGGTGAAACAGGTGTCGCCGTTCAACGATAAAGCCAAGGGCGAACTGTCCGACTGGCAAACCTACCGCGCACCGACCAGAGACTACGACGAAACGGTTTACAACGTGGTGCCCTATGCCGATGCCAAGGGCGATACGTTAACCGTGTTGCATAACAAGGCCGCGCGGAAAATCAACGCCTGGCTGGCGATCCTGCCAGTGAACCTTATCATTTTCGACAGTTTTTCAATCCTTGGCAGATGGACAAGGATGGCAAGTGCTGGCGGGGAGATGCGTTGTTGAAGCCCCGAGAAATGCGCAAATAACTGTTTTGGAGTCGTCGACCCCTATTTTTGTCCCATCGGTTGGGGGCATGACTTCGGATTCAACTTATTGCTTGATGCCGCAGTCAGGTTCCCACAATCATTTAACCGGTGATGCTTTAAAGGTCTGAAGTCGGTCGAATTATGACTTGGACGGTCTCGGTAGGGGAGGCATAGGATTGCCGCCATCGGAGTTCATAAGCGACTCCCCTTGCCAGGAAAACATTAGATGAACCTCAAGTCCCTTATCGCCAATCCACTGGGCTTCGGCTCGGCCCCTCTGGGCAACATGTTCCGCAATGTACCTGTTGCTGAAGGACAAGCCACTGTCGATGCCGCCTGGAACAATGGCGTGCGCTACTTCGACACTGCTCCGTTCTATGGTGCCGGCCTCTCCGAGTCTCGCCTGGGCGACGCTCTGGCTGGTCGCCCTCGCGACGAATACGTGCTCAGCTCCAAGATCGGTCGGATCATCCTCGATGAGCTGGAAGATCCTGCCAGCCGTGAACTGGGCGAGAAGAGCGGCCTGTTCGAACACGGTAACCGCAACCGCATCGTCAACGACTACAGCGCCGACGCCACCCTGCGTTCCATCGAGGACAGCCTGCGCCGGCTGAAGACCGATCGCCTGGATATCGTCTGGATCCATGACATTGCCCAGGATTTCTACGGTGACGAGTGGCTGGAGCGTTATGAGACAGCGCGCAAAGGCGCCTTCCGCGTTCTCACCCGTCTGCGCGAGGAAGGGGTGATCAAGGCCTGGGGCCTGGGGGTAAACCGTGTTGAGCCGATCGAGCTGACCCTCGACCTGGACGAGCCGCAGCCCGATGGCTTCCTGCTCGCTGGCCGCTATTCGCTGCTGGACCATGACCGCGCACTGCAACGTGTGATGCCGCAAGCGCTGGAGCAGGGCGTTGGCATTGTTGTCGGTGGCCCGTACAGCTCTGGCGTTACCGCCGGCGGCGAGCATTTCGAATACCAGAAGGCTACCCGTGCGGTGCTGGAGAAACTCGAGCGTATCCGTGCCATTGCACGTGCCCATGGCGTTGACGTCAAGGCGGCTGCCTTGCAGTTCGCCCTGGCCCACCCGGCAGTGGTCGCGGCAATCCCGGGTTCTACCCGCCCGTTGCACGCCAACGAAGACTTTGCAGCCCTGGGCGCAGTCATTCCTGTCGCCTTCTGGAATGACTTGCGTGAGCAAGGATTGATCAACGCTCTGGCGCCCGTTCCGGCTGTTTGAACATGACTTTGCAGGGTCGCACGGCGGCCCTGTCTTTACCCGATCATTGGGGTAGAACCCCAGGAGAAACATCATGGCTACTGCACAAGCGTCTATTGATCTTCACATCAATGCCGAGCGTATCTGGCAACTGATCGGCGGTTTCGATTCGCTGCCCGACTGGTTGCCGTTCGTTCCGCACAGCGTTTTAAGCGAAGGCGGTCGCGTACGCACGCTCAAGAGCATCGGCGGCGACACCATCATCGAGCGTTTGCTGGACTTCAACGAAGCCGGGCGCAGCTACAGCTATACCATCCTTCAAGGCCCGGCGCCGGTTCGCGACTATCTGTCGACCCTGCGTGTGGTATCGACCGGCGAGGGTGCCCAGGTGCAATGGTCCGGTTCGTTCGTGCCGCTAGGCATCAGTGATGCCGAAGCAAGCGAGATGTTCGCCACTATCTACCAGGATGGCCTGGCAGCACTGAAGCAGACGCTGGAAGGTTGAAGGCGGGATCGGGGCTGCAACGCGGCCCCGGCTCTTCCTGTATAGCCACGCTGTTGACATCTTTCAAAGGCCTCTATGCTGGATCTCAGACAACTTCGTTATTTCGTCGCCGTGGCCGAGTGCGAGCATGTGGGCAAGGCTGCGGAACAACTGCATATCTCCCAGTCGCCGCTCAGTCGGCAGATTGCCCAACTGGAAGAGCGCCTGGGCCTGCAACTGTTCGAGCGCAGCCAGCAGCGCCTGCGCATCAGCGCCGACGGTCGCACGTTCCTGCACGAGGCCAAGGCCCTGTTAAAACACGCTGACCGCCTGGAATCGCTCGGCCGCCGCCTGGGCCGGGGCGAGTCCGGCGGGCTGTGCATCGGTTACGTCAGCCATGCCATCCATGCCGGTGTGCTGCCCAAGGCTCTGCGTCGGGTTCGTGAGGAGCGGCCGGGCGTTCATATCGTCCTGTATCACCTCACCAGCCAAGAGCAATTGGAGGGGTTGCGTCAGCGCAGCCTCGATATCGCATTGGTGTGTGAACCCGTCTCGGCGGATGACCCGGATCTGCAGGCAACCCCGGTATTTAACGATCCGCTGGCTCTCGCGCTGCCTGCGGGCCACCCACTGGCGGACAAGGAATATATCAATCCCGCCGATCTCCACGAGCAGGACTGGGTCATGGTCGACGGCCATGCGAGCCCCAATCGTCGTGAGCGTTTTATGGTCCGTTGCGTGGAGGCCGGGTTTACCCCGCAGATCCGCTTGGAGGCAGCCGAACCCTTGAGTGCGCTCGGGCTGGTTTCCGCTGGCCTGGGGTTGGCACTGATCCAACGCAGTATTGGAGGTGACCGTAATCCCGATGTGGTCTTGCGCGATTTGCCGTGGTTGCAGCAAAGCACCATGCTTTGGGCAGCCTGGCACCGTGTTGACCTACGCCCGGTTGTGGGCGAATTTCGTCAGATCGTATTGGCAGGCGCGGAGCGACAAAGTGCTCAGAATGGTCTCTGCAAGGTTTGAGTTTTGTGAGCGGCGCAAAACCTGCGGAAGCGGGTTTGCCTGCGATGGCAGCGAATCAATGTTGCAGATACACCGCGTCGCCTGCATCGCGAGCAAGCCCGCTCCCACAGGGATTGGGCTTGTCCACTCATAGCCGCTGCGCGGAACTTGTGTTGATGCAAACTGAATTCAGATTGCCATGCTGTCGACCGCGCTGCCGTCGACCCGCAGGGCTGCACCGGTGGTGGCGGAGGAGTAAGGGGAGGCGAGGTAGACCACCAGGTGGGCGACTTCGTCGACTTCGGCGACGCGCTGGATGATCGAGCTCGGGCGGGCGCTGCGCACGAAGTGGTCCGCTTCTTCGCGGATGCTGCGACCGGAAGCCTTGGCGGCTTCGGCGACCAGACTGGCAACGCCATCGGTCAGGGTCGGCCCTGGCAGTACCGAGTTAACGGTGACGCCGGTACCAGCCAGGCGCTTGGCCAGGCCGTGGGAGACCGCCAGGTTGGCGCTCTTGGTCACGCCGTAGTTGATCATGTCGGCGGGGGTGGCGATGCCCGATTCGGAGGAGATAAACAGGATCCGCCCCCAGCCTTTGTCCACCATCCCCGGGGCGTAGTGGCGGGCCAGGCGCACGCCGGACAGCACATTTGTTTCGTAGAAACGGGCCCACTCGCTGTCGGCGACTTCAAAGAAGTCGACGTCGTCATAGATGCCCAGGTTATTGACCAGGATATCGGCCTTGGGGTGAGCGGCGAACAGGGTTTCGGCGCCAGCGGCGGTGCCCAGGTCGGCGACGACGCCCTGTACCTGGCCACGCCCGCCCTGGGCGCGCAGCTCTGCCAGGGCGGCATCCACTGACTTCTGGCTACGGCCGGCAATGACCACGTCGGCATGGGCGCGGGCCAGGCCGCGGGCGATGGCCAGGCCAATGCCGCCGGTGGAGCCGCTGATAATAGCGGTACGTGCGCTGAGATCGATGTTCATGGAAGGGTTCCTCTGGATAGGTTGTAGTGATGGAGGCCATGCTAGTGGGGCACCATCAGACTGTAAAAGACGCAATTGGACTGGGCTCAGACCTTGCGGGTCTGTTCGGCCAAAGCCAGCACGCGCTCGCGGAACACCCCTACGATCGCTCGCAGATCCACCTGATGCCAGGCCGCCCACAACTGCACGCTGGGCCTGAACCAGTCCAGCTGGCGCAGCACTACCGCAGGGCCTGCGCTGGCGGCCAGGCTGCTCTGCACCATGGCCAGGCCCAGCCCTGCGGAGACCAGCCCGAGTACGCTCAACGGGTCGGTGGCCTCCAGCGACAGGCGCGGGGTGAAACCGGCATCGGCGCAACCGGCGATAAAGTCATCGCGTTTGTTGATCTGATCGGGCTGGCCGCCGGTGATGATCCACTCCTGTTCATGCAGGTCGGCGGGGGTCACTTCGGCTTTGACCGCCAGTGGGTGCCCGGTGGGAATGGCCAGCAGCATCGGATCGACTAACACAGGCAGGGCAAGCAGGTCAGGATCATTGTCAGGTACGGGTTCGCAGACCAGGGCGATATCCAGGCTGCGTTGGCGCAGACCTTCGAACTGTTCGCCCGGGGTCATGTTGTAGAGGGCAATATGGATCTGCGGGCGTTCGCCGCGGATTGCCCGAACCGCGCCGGGCAACACACCGGCATGGATGGCGTGGTTGACGTAGCCAATGCACAGGCCACCCTCTTCGCCACGACCCAGGCGCTTGCCGAGCGACTCCAGGCGCTCGGCATGCTTGAGCAAGCCTCGGGCTTCGCCCAGGAAGGTGCGCCCGTCAGTGGTCAGGAACAGCCGCTGGTTGCGTCGCTCGAACAGGGCCAGACCGAGGTGATCTTCCAGCTGGGCGATTTGCCGGCTCAGCGGGGATTGGGAAATGTGCAACTGCTGCGCAGCACGACCGACGTTCTCACATTCGGCAACCGCGACGAAGTAGCGCAACTGACGCAGATCCTGCATGGAACCTCCGGGGTGGCTGGTGGCAGTATGATCAGTGAATGGCAACCGGGTTGATGTTGACCTGGGTGGAGCCAACATACAGCGGTTGGCCGAGCACGAACAGGAACTCCCAGACCTTGTCATGCACCAGTGCACGGCTGTCGATCAGTTCCAGGTTGTAGATACCGCGCTTGGCGAGCATGTACTGGTTGACCGGAAATTCGTCCTTGCCGGAGGGGCTCGGATAAACCTCGGAGGCCCAGGTATCGCCGCCGAAAGCGACGATGCCCTGGTCAGCCAGCCATTGTGCGGCTTGCATGCCGATACCGGGCTCCACTTCCAGGAACTGCTTGTTGTCCTTGCCGATCAACTCCAGCCAGCCGGTATTGAACAGCACTACATCGCCCTTGCGCAGGGTCAGGCCCTGCTTCTTCAATACCGCCTGAATATCGGCGACGCTGAACTCGGTGCCACCGGGCACAATGGCCTTGTTGTAGTAGGCGGCCATGTCCAGCACTACGCCGCGGGTCACCATCGGCGGTACTTTCTCGACGCCGAGTTTTCTGACGCCATCAACCGTCACGAAATCGGCTGCCTTGTTACCGTTGTAGTACACATTGTCGATACCGATATGGCCGATCCCGTTGAGTTGGGTGCCTACGCCGGTCCAGGCGTTTACCAGTTCATCATTGAAGGTGAACTTGTTCGGCCCCAGCGACTTGCCGGCCTGCTGCCCGACTTGCACGTTGTACAGGCGGAAGCTGCGATGGCGGTATGCCGGAAGGTTCTTGTCCACGGGCACGGCCAGCGCATAGGTCTTGCCTGTCTTGACCAGGCCGACCGCCTGTTTGACCACATCCGGGGTCAACAGGTTGGCAGCGCCGATCTCATCGTTTGCACCGTAGACGGACGGGTACCAGTCGGCTGCGTATGCGGCCTGCATGGCCAGGGGTAGCAGGGCCGCCAGGGCGAATCCTGAAAAGGTCTTCATGGTGTGATCCAGTGGGTTGGACAATGGATCGCAGTTTGCGGTGTTTACATGTGCTGATTAAGCCCTGTATCAGCCAAATTTATTTGCCTTGAAGTCAAGAATAAAAGCTGCACGGTTTGTGCGCTTGCGGATAATTCTGCGTTGCGATGGTTTTGATTTCAGACAATTCGCCTATATGGCTCCCGTTGCGCTGGAAGCTGACTTCCCCGGTCAGGTTGCTGGCGTTGAGTTGCAGCGAGGTTTCCTTGCCCAGCAGATGGCTGGTCTTCCAGGAGGCGAAAGCGTCCACGGTGGGGGGGGCTCACAACGCTTATACCACCTATCCATACTTTGGATTTCATCGTCAGGAAAAAGCCCTATAACCTCCTTGAAAACCCCAAGTTTCTATCATCGAGTTAGAGGCACACGCCATGCTCAAACCGTTAGCTTTTGCAGTGCTGTTAACCGCGACCAGTCCGATGGCTTTTGCCCAAACGGATCCGGCAGACGGGCCTGCTGCCCGTACATTCAATATCGGTTCACTCACCATCACGGCCCTGCGCGACAAGGTTCATATGATGCCCAACGACGGTAAAGTGTTCGCAAGTTCTGAAGGTACGCAGGCCGTTGCCAAGGTGCTGGCCGCCGCTGGAGCACCCACTGAACAGATAACACTGGGTATCGACGCGCTGTTAGTCAAAGACGGCCAACACACTGTTCTTCTCGACACCGGCCTTGGCCCCAGTGGTCAGGGCCTTTTGATGCAGAGCCTGGCTAAAGCAGGCTACACCCCTGAGCAGATCACCGATGTGCTGATCACCCATGTGCACAGCGATCATATCGGTGGCCTGGCGACAGCCGCGGGCACTCAAGCCTTTCCAAAGGCTGTCGTGCGGATCTCCAGTCCGGACTGGCAATGGGTACAGAACCAATCTGAACTGGCCAGCCTGATCAAGATCATAACCCCCCAGGTGAAGACCTTCACTCCGGGAGATAGCGTCGCGCCGGGTATTCGCTCGGTACCGCTCAAGGGACATACGCCTGGGCATGTGGGGTATCAAATCGTGTCCGGCAAGACTCGCGTGTTGGATGTCGGTGACCTGGTCCACAGTTCGATCATTTCTCTGGCCAAGCCTGACTGGGCAATTACCTTTGATAATGATATGGATGAAGGTGTGAAGATCCGTCGTGCTGAGCTGACGAAATTGGCCGCCAGTCACGAGACCATTTTTGCTCCGCACTTTCCGTTCCCTGGTGTAGGGACGATTGCGGCCGAGGGCGATCATTTTGTCTGGCGACCAGCCCGTTAAACCATCACCCGTAGCTTCGCTGTTCAGGGCTGGGCAGCGGACTCCAGCATTTTGCGCAGCCAGCAGTGCCCGGCGTCCTTGTCAAAGCGTGAATGCCAACTGGCATACAGGCTGTAGCGTCGCACTTGGATTGGTAAGGCAAAGGACTCCAGGGTTTCAACATAACGCGCCAGGAACTGTGCTGGTAACGTACAAACCAGGTTCGTCGCTTGCAGTATCACCGGTACCAGACTGTAGTATTGCACGGAGACACCTACGTGCCGGCTGTAGCCTAGTGTCGACAATATCTCATCCACGAAGCCATAAAATCCCCCGCCATCTCCCGACACGATCACATGCTCGAGCTGTGTGTATGTATCCAGCGACAGCGGTTGTGTGCCACGCGGATGACCGATGCGTTGCGCCATCCTGAACTCCTCTTCCAGCAACAGTTTTTGAGATGCTTTGGCCACCGCGTCTTTGGCGGTCAGCGCGACGTCGATTTCTCCGTTTTCCAGTTGTTCGGCCAGTCGAGGTTTGTCGAGGCTGTGAAACGCAAAGCGAATCCCCGGAAAGCCCGCTTCGCGGGTCAACTGGATAAGGCGAGGAGCAATGATGGCGCCCGCATTGTCGTTGGTAGCGATTGAAAATGTCCTCTGCGATGTCAGGGGATCGAACTCGGGTGTGTGGTTAATCACGTCTTCCAGCGCTTGCAAGGCCAAGCGCAACGGCTCCTGCAACCGTGCGCCGTGCGCCGTGAGGATCATGCCCTTGCCAGAGAGCGCCGGAGTGAGCAGCGGGTCTCCAAACAGGTCACGAAGCCTCGACAACTGCGCCGAGAGTGCTGGTTGACTAATAGCCAGTCGGGCTGCTGCGCGGGTAACGTTGCGCTCATCAAGCAGGGTGCTGAGGGACGCCAGCAATGCCAGGTTATGGCCGGTGATATTCATGGCGGTTATGCCTCGTATCCCAAGAGTCGATTTCACGATGGATTGGAAGCTGTATAGCATTTTCATCAATAAGCTTGTGCTAGTGGACCCGCAATGGATTCGCAACACCCCGAGCCTGGCTGATGGCGGCGGCATGTTGGGTGCCACCGCACTGTCAAACTCCGCGATGCCAAGGCGCGTCAGCCAACGGCCTTTTGTTTCTGCAGAAGTACCTTGTGAGTTGTCGCGAGGGTCAGCGAGATTGAACGCAGTGGTTTCAGGCTATGTTGAAATCGAATGTTCATACATGTTTTTTAGTGTTGAAAAAAGCCTTTGATTGTTTCGCGTCGTGTTGAGCGTGTCACCGCTTTTTTGATGATCACCAGGCTGGCCATGAATGCCGATTTGATCTGCGACAATGGTAATTGCCTGCCAATACCCGATGATGGCACTCGGATTTACCTTGATGTTTGCGGGTAAGTGTCAGATCAGCGGCATCTTAGGGGAGTGGCGGTATGCAAGAGCTTGAACGCCGTAAAGCGATGGCGATTACGCCGCTGTTACGGTTGGCCTTTCGGCCGTTTTTCCTCGGTGGCTGCCTGTTGGCTATGTTGGTCATACCGCTATGGCTGCTCGCTTTCAGCGGTTCGATCAGTCACTGGGCTCCCGCTGGCGGTTGGCTGGGCTGGCATCGGCATGAACTGCTGTTCGGGTTCGGGCTGGCGATCATCGCGGGGTTCCTGCTGACGGCGGTGCAGAACTGGACCGGTCGTCCTGGCATCAGCGGCCGTCCCCTCGCGGTGTTGGCATTGCTGTGGCTGTGCGCGCGGCTGGCCTGGCTGGTCAATGCGCCATGGCCGCTGCTCGCGGTCCTTGAATTGGCGTTCCCGCTGGTGGTGGCGTTGCTGATGGGTTTGACCCTGTGGAAGGTGCGGCAAAAGCGTAACTATCCCATTGTGCTGGTGTTGCTGCTGTTAGCCGCAGCCGATGGGTTGTCCGTGTCTGGCTTGATTGAAGGCCATGAAGGCTGGCAGCGCCAGGGTGTACTGGCCGGTATCTGGCTAGTGGCAGCCATGATGGGTTTGATCGGCGGGCGAGTCATCCCTTTCTTTACCCAGCGCGGTCTGCAGCGGGTAGAGGGCGTTGCGCCCTGGCCGTGGGTGGATTGGCTGTTGTTGATCGGTTCACTGCTGGTTGCGCTGCTGTATGCGGCAGGGCTCGCGCTCAATCCCGATGTATGGGTAGGGCTGCTGTTTGCGGTGTTAGCGGTTGGTCATGGTGTACGTCTGGTTCGCTGGCACGATCGGGCACTCTGGCATGTGCCGTTATTGTGGTCGCTGCACCTGGCATATGGCTGGTTGGCAGTGGCGTGCCTGGGTACGGCTTTGTGGCATTTTGGCGTACCGATCAACCCGAGCCTGGCGCTGCATGGCCTGACCATCGGCGCCATGGGCGGGCTGGTGCTGGCGATGATCGCGCGCGTCAGCCTTGGCCATACCGGTCGCCCGCTGGAACTGCCAGCGGGTATGACCCTGGGGTTTGTTTTGCTCAATTTGGGGTGCCTGAGCCGGGTTGCATTGGTCTTCTTCTTTCCTTTACCAGCATTGTGGCTGGCCGGTCTGTGCTGGGTGCTGGCGTTTGCGTTGTATGCCTGGCGTTACGTGCCGATGCTGTTGCGCACCCGGATTGACGGTCATCCGGGATAAGCAGAGCCATTGTGGGAGCGAGCCTGCTGGCGAAGAGTTGATCACATCCAACATCCCTTGTGATTGATAGACTGCTTTCGCGAGCAGGCTCGCTCCCACATTTGATCCCTTATAGCGGTGCGCAGTTGATGTACACAGAATGATTGCCTGACTAAAAGCTGACTTCTGCGGTCAGCCTGATGGTGCGTCCTTCAGCCCAACTCACGCGTCAGGTGTTGCCTCCTGACGGCACACTGTAGCCAAGCCAAGGTCTGTTCTATAGCCAGTACTTGGGATAACTGCCTTGATTACGGGCGTTATTCAGGCACCAGGCAACCACCACAATGACGATGGAGCCGGCCAGTACCGGAGTGACCAGAAAAGACAGCGGCGCACTCGTGCTCAGTACCACTATCGGATTTGCCCCCGCTGGGGCATGTACGGTGCGGGTCTGTTGCATGGCCACCAGCGCCAGGCCCACGGCCAATGCGCAGGCCCACCACGAATTGCCCAGCGTATTCAGAATGATCAGGCCCACCAGCGTTGAAATGACATGCCCGCCGATAATGCTGCGCGGCTGCGCCAGCGGCGAGTCCGGCACCCCGAAAGCCAGCACGCAACTGGCTCCCAAAGAAGCCATTAGCCATGGCGCGCCAGACATGACGCTAAGCCAGCCTGTGGCACCGATGGCGATAACCACGCCGATAAACGACGTCAGGGTGAAACGCAGTGAAGGTGCGGCTGGCGCAGCCGATTTGAGCAGGCGACGTGTAGACATGGAGGCTCTCGCAACGAGGGGGGAAAGTCACCAAAGGATACCGATCGGTATACCTTTAAGTCAACCGATCGGTATACACTGTGCTGTATGCCATAGGAGGCCAGCGCCAATGAGTACGTCTGATGCAATCACCAGTGCCGCCTTGGGCCTGTTCTATCGCCAGGGCTTTCATGCCTCCGGGGTGGAGCAGTTGAGTCAGGAGGCAGGGGTTACCAAGAAAACCCTGTACCGGCACTTCCCCAGCAAGGAGCATTTGGTTGAGGCTGCCCTGGAGTTGCGTCACAACCAGTTCATGGCCAAAGTGCGAGCGGCTGTGGACCCGGCTTCGGCATCGCAACGGCCCCATGCTTACCTGGACTTTATTGCTGCCTGGGTTCAGGAGCCGGATTTTCATGGCTGCGCTTTTATCAATGCTTCTGCCGAGTACGCCAGCCTGGCACTGCAGCCGCATATCCTCGGCAAACGGCACAAACAGGCGCTGATGGTTTACCTGGAGGAGATTTGTACTCAGGCAAACTTCAAGAACCCTCGTTTGGCGGCCAAGCAGTTGCTGTTGATCGGTGAGGGATTGATTGTTTCGAGCCAGGTCAATGGTGTGTGCGCGGATTTGATTGAAGCGGGCAGGGAGATGGTGGGGCTATTGGGGGGGGATTCGAAGCAATAAATGTGGCCCGGCAAGAAAAAGCTCTGCACCAGCCAGGTTAGATTTTAATGTGTTCAAATTTTCCTGGAGCAGAGAACCTCCAGGGCACTCGAAAGGCCGCGCCACCATTTGTCAGGCCTGCTTGCTGAGTGATGGCAGGCCACCAGCGAACGAGATTTTCTGCTTTTTGCCAGTAGCTCATTTGGCCCCATTGTTTTGCCAGGCAGAAAATGGGTAGCCCGCATTCCCTGAATGCCAGGCGCTCGGCGTCGCCCTTGCAAAACCTGTCTTGAGACAGGACGGTCCAGCCGCCTTCAGATTTGAGTTGCGTTATCCAGTGGATATCGCTGCTGTTGGGTGGAAATCGTTCCTTAAGGGGCGTTACCAAATGCCCTTCAGACTTGCAAAGCTCATTCAGGGCCCGGGCAATGGCAGGCGGCAGGTTGTTATCAATCAGAAACTTCAAGCAGCAATCCTGTGCTCGAAGTTAATCGCTGCCCGTACTTCGCTGGCAGCAATCTCAAAAAGCATGGCAACACGCTTGGCGTCCTGGCCTTCCGCCAGATAGGCATGGTAGAGGGCCGAGGTATCAACGCCAGCAACGCAAAGCACCGGCTTGCCGAAATTTCGGGTGGGGTCCAATACGACGGCCTTGCTGTGCTTTTGCGGGTACCAGCGCAGAGCAGTGCCTTGCCCTGTGTAGTCAATGCCGTCATACAAGGATGGTTTGATCACCTGCTTGAAAGCGTATTGTCTCTTGATAAGGTCCAGGAGCGTTTCATCACCTGTCTCATCGAGGACCGTGGCGAAGATATCGCGACCATCAGTCTGGAAGCGTTTGCAGGTGAACGGATAGGCTTGCTCGAACAGTTCGCGTGCCTGTCGGGATGCGCTACGGATAGCCTGAAGACTGACACCGTGCTGGCGGAATGCATGGACAAAGCGAATTTCCAGCAGGTCGTGGAAACTGAGAAGCTTTTCATCCAGAAAAGCCAGCTCGGACGTCCATAGCCCGGCGTGACTCACACCCTGTGCGTTGTAGCCGAACATCCAGCGGCGAATGTCCTTGGCTGAAATACCGGTGTAGAGAGAGGCCTGTGTGGTTGTGTAAAGCCCCACGCCAATAATGCGACCTGGCGAAGCATTAGTGTTCATAACCCCCCTTGTCCGTGGATAGGCCCAAAAATTGATTTTGGGTCTCAGCCAGAATGCAATCAACACCTACTGGACGGAATGTACGTAGGAATAGTCAGATGTTGGCGGTATATAAATTTATTACCCCTGCTGGGTCATCCGCCTGAACGTCGCCGCTGCAATTTGCGTCTGCACATAGCTTTGCGCGGCTGGCGTACGCACGCTGGTCATCAGCAGCAGATTGAGCACATCCTCCTTTATGTCCAGTGTCCCGGTCAGGGTCATGGCCGCAGCATTTTGTGCGGCGGTGAGACTCAGGGACTGCAGCGCCAGGCCACTGCTGGTTGCATTGATGTCGGTAAAACCGAAGATATCCGCGTGCCCGGTTGCGGTTGTCAAACGGCCGCGCACACGACCAAAACGGCCCTGCCTGGCGGCTTCCACCGTCAGTTTCAGGCGCGTACCATCAGGGGCTTGCCATTGTCCGGCCAAAGCATTTTCTGTTATTCGCCCTGCTGTCAAAGCATTGGCCGCAGGGGTAAAAGCCGTAGGACTGGCCCGGCGATAAGTTAATTTGTCGAGGTAGTCCCCTTGCCGGGCGAGCCCTGCATAATCACTGCTGGCGACGAGAATATGGGAAAGCGTCAGCACTTCTTCTTGCCCGGTCAGGCTGAGTTGCCCGCACAGACCGGAACACCAGTTCCAGCTGGGGTCGGCCGGGTCTTCGCCAATGGAGTGCCATTCAATTGCCAGTGCTAAAGGTACACCCATGCCCGGTTTGGTTGCTGCGCTCAACTGGAACCCGCTTATCTCGTACAGGCCTGTGGAGCCGGTAGACGACTGATAAAAACCGGAGACTGCATGACCCGAAACAGTCAGTGTCATCACGGAACCATAGTCGTTGGTCCATGTACCTGCGATTGATCCGGGAGAGGGCGGGGCCAGCGTGATCTTTTTTGTTACAACCTCGCGCTGGCCGTGCTTGAAGGCCTTCGCTGAAGAGCGGGTGATGATCTGTGGGCCGTCAGGGCGGTTAAACAGCCAGATGCCAACAGGCGCCAGCGAGTAAACCGTCGGGCTGCACTGCACAACCCGATATTCGTGGACCGTGTAGCAGTGTTCCATCACCAGCGAGCCTACCAGCACCAGATCTGCGATACCCAGTGGGGCAAACTGGGGGATCGTCTGGCCCTTTTGTGGCCCTTGCTCGATCAGCACGTTATAGAGACTGGCCCCTAATGTGATTTCACCGTCGGCGAAGCCCAGAACAATGTCGGGCTGGTTACCCCGCGCGATACGTTCAAGGGTTTGACTCATAAGTTGGTCATCACCCTTGAACTGTGAAGAGCTGGAATCCAGGGCAAAGGTGACATCGCTGGCCAGAACTTCCCCTCCAACCGAGTAACTGCCCAGCTTCGTCGACCAGATGTACTCGACCCCGGGTATTTTACTGTAGCGTGACCATGGCAAAAACAGATGAGGGCCGCGAGTCTTGCTTTCATCAATGCCGCCCATCCGGCATGTGCCCTTGAGTTTGCCTGGGTCCCAGTCGAAGCTGATATACGGTTGTGCCGGATCAATTTGGCCGCTGCGCAGCAGCTCCTGAAACAGAAAAGAGCTGCGGCCTTCGACATACGCACTGCTGGCCGGCAGGCCGATACCGCCGTCCCAGTCCAGTTGGCGAAATTGTTCACCCGAGTAGCTGGCCGCCAGAAACAGATTCATCGAAACTGATGTTCCATCGGCCATGCTCATTGTGTCTGTGCCGGTTTCTACTTGCATCGTTCCCCAAGGCCCGAAGCTGTACGGGCGTTGCAGGCAATCGGTGAAGGCAAAGGTGCTGGAGGCCTGATAATCAAACCGGCCCGTTGCGAAGTGTTGGCACTGGTCGTCCGGGCAGAGTGTTGACGTAATCCAGGTAATATTGGTGCCGGTGTCTATTGCCAGCTTCAATGCCTGCCCAGGGGTACCCAGCGACAGTGGGGTGTACCAGGGGCTGGCCCCGGAGTTCTGAAAAGGGCCGCGCTGCATAGGAAAGACCAGCCCGTTAGCCAAAAATTTCGAGTTCATGAAGACATCCATTTCGGTGGTAATGTGCAGTGCCATTGCATAAAAGACAGGCTCTGAAAAATCGCAGGGGCGTTGGCCCCCTGCGTGTATTTCAGTCTTTTTGCCGTGCCGGGGATGTCGGGCTGGCCCGGTTTTTTTGTCGGAAACAGCTGCAAGTGCAAAGGCTCAGCGCAACGTCTTGCCCTCGGTTTCCGGGATAAATACCACCAGAATTACGGTGGCCAGCATGAAGCCATTAATCAGGGTAGTGGTCAGGTTGAACGACGAGCCATAGGCCACCAGTGCACCAATCAGGGAGGGCGCAAGTATGTTGGCTACCCGTTGGGCGAAGATGGCCCAGCCGTAACCGATGGCGCGCAGCCGGGTAGGGTATAGCTCGCCGATCCAGGTGCCCCAGACGCCCCAGGCGCCGAGGTTGAAAAAAGCCAGGGCAAAATTGCTCAGGTACAGCATCTCCAGGCTTTGTGCATTGGCAAAACCGTAACCTGCGACCACGGCGGCGCTGATAAACGCAACGATGATTTTTTTGCGTCCAAAGCGGTGTGTCAGCCAGGACGCTGCGATATAGCCCGGAATCATGCACAGCGCCGACAGGGCAATAAAACCGTAGCTCTGGGGCAGGCTCAGACCACGTTGCTGCAACAGGGTTGGCAGCCAGGTTTGCAGCCCCCAATAGCCCCAGGAGAACGTGAAGTTGACGATGATTTGCAGCACGCTGATGTTGCGCAGTGCCGCGCTGAACAGCTCGCGCTGATGCCCTTGGGTGGTCTGATCCACCTGCAGTTGGCAGGTCTCGGGGAGGTCGATGGTGCCCCGGCTCAGGCGTGTGATAACTGCACGGGCCTGCGGCTGTTGATCGACGCTGGCTAGCCAGTAAGGCGATTCGGGCACCCAGCGGGCGACGACCAGCGCCCATAAGCCGCCCATTGAGCTCAAGAGGATGATGGCGCGCCAGCCCCATGGCAGCAGCCATACCGTGGCGCCGAGTGCCAGCAACATGCCGATTGGCCAGCCCGAGGCGAGGTAAACCGTCAGCGAGCCGCGATATCGCACCGGTACCAGCTCCTGGAAGTGGGCAAAGGTCACCACCATCATGCCTACCGCTGCCACGCCTGCCAGTAACCTCAGCACATACAGGCTGAGGTAGTCGGGAGCAAAGGCGCTGCCCAGCGAGATGACCCCGTACAGGGCCAGGCTCCAGATAATGGCGCGCTTGCGACCAATGCGCTCGGCCAGTTTGCCCCAGCTCAGCGACCCCAGCAGCATGCCGATAAACATGGCGCCGATCAGGTTGCCGACAGCCAGCATGTCCAGGGAAAAATCAGCAGCGATCAAGGGCGCGGTGTAGACGATGATCATCATCTCCCAGGCCTCAATGGCAAATACAAAAAACAGCGCGAGGCAGCACTTCAGGTGCTCCCGGGTCAAGGGTACGTCTTTGAAAACCTCGCCCACCTGCAGGCTCGACTCGTCGGTGCAGGGGGCGGAATCGGTGATTGTGCTGTTGGCCATGAATTGATCTCCTGGTGATCGTCTATGCCTTGATCCGGTTGCCAATAGGCGCCGCAGCCTGAAACAGGCCGAACGCCTTGAGTTCGGCCTCGGGTGGTGGTTCGCAACTACCGACGCGGCTGGGTCGCCAACCGAACCGGCGTTTCATGCCTGCCATGGCCTCGGCCATCTTGAAGGCCGCCACTACCGGGTCGATGACAGGTACACCGACTTCTTCCTGTACCTGTTCGAAGAAGCCAAATTCGATGGTGCAACCGAGGATGATGGCTTCCGCGCCATCTTTCTCGACCGCAAGGCGCGCCTGTTCAATGATCTTGCGGCGGGTAAGCGCGTGGTCCTGTTGAAACTCATCCACCCCCATGCCCAATGGCCGCATGGAGGCCAACTGATGTTGTGCGCCGTAGGCACGCACCCGTTCATGCATTTGCTCCATCCATTTGCTGCGCCCCACGATGATCGAGAAACGGTTGGCCAGGCTGGCCACGACTTGCAGGCTGGCCTGGCAGGGGGCAATGACCAGGGTATCGCCGGAGATCTCGCGAGCATCAGCCAGCGCCGGGTCGTAAAAGCAGCCCAGCACCAGAGCATCGACCTGCTCTTGGGCGCTATCGCGGGCGATGCGCACGATGTGCTCGCAGGTCAGCGCTTCATAGGCCCTGTATTCCAGATGGGTAGGGCTGGGACTCATGGCAAAAGACACCACTTCAACCTGGGTCGAAGGCTGTTTGATCCCATGCAGCAACTCGGCAATGGGCGCATCAAAGGTGGGATGGCCAATAGGATTGAGCCAGCGTATGCAGACGGGAACGTCCTGTGGCCGGGAAGTCTGGGTTGTGGTTTGCATGCGGGACTCCGTTAGAAAAATTTCACCAGCGCCATGGTCAGCGCGTTGGAGTGAGGGAGGTTGGGGGTGTGGTAGTAGTCAAAATTCAGGTTGGCGGACAGGTAAAATCCGGCTTTGGAGAATCCGCTGTAGGTCATGGAGGGACCAATCTTGCCCACTCGCGATTCCTTGAAGTCCGACGCTGTTCTGTTGTTGATGTGGTAAACGTGATGCACCCCCAGCCACAGGTCGTCAGTCACCTGGTATCCGGCCGCAATGTCGCCCAGCCAGAAACTGACCCCGCCACGCAAACGGCTGGGCTCGCCGCTGCCAAAGTCGGTTTGGTTGCGGTTACGCGCCGCGTAATGCACCCCGGCGGGGGTAAAGGTGGCGGCAAAGCGGCCCACCCGCAGGTAGTTGGCGAGGCTGAAACTGAAGGCATGACGATTGGCAAAGGCCCCGTGCCCGGCAATGTCGTTATTGCCGTTGGGGAATTCGATCATCAGGGTCGGATTGACCCAGAAGGTGGTGTAGTCCGCTGATCCATAGTCGCTGGTCGGCTCGACCACGTTGTAGTAATAGGCAAACCCGACATTGGGCGAGGCAATGCCCCAGGCGCTGGAGTCCCGAGCGCCGTTGGTGCTGGCGTAACCCGGGATCGCCCCGACCCAGAACTGCAACTGGTCACGTTGCGTGCCGGTAAACCCGGTTTTCGAGAAGTAGGCCAGTACGGTATTGGCGGCGATGCTGGTATCGCCTTTAGAGGTGCGGTTGAGCACCGGAAATGATTCGACTGCCCAACTGTCCGGTATGCCAGGCTGGGCAAAGCCGATGAACTGCTCGGCGCTGGTGTGCGGGCTGATGACTGACAGGCAGGCGAATGCAAGCCCTGTACCCAGGCGCAATGGGTGGTGTGTGTTCATCTTCAAGCTCTCTTATTGTTGTTTTGGTGAGCGGTGCAAGGTGTTAAGCGGTCACCTCTGGATGCCATAGATGGCCTTGGCCGTTTGTTCATCGACATAGCCGTTTTTCAGATCTTCGCGCACGGCCTCCTTGCTGCGCGCCGCGGCCGGTCCATAGCCTCCCCCTGCGCCGGTACGTATCCGCACCAGATCACCGGCATTGAGCGGGACACCGCTGGCCATGGCGTAACGCTGGTGCGTGCCGTTGTTGCGGATCACTTGCACGTAGTTGAGCGAGCCGGTGGCGCCTTGCTCCAGACCCCAGGGCGGGATGACCGAGCGGGTGTAGCCGCAGGTCATGAAACTGGCGTCGGCGCGAATGCGGTAGTCGATGCACACCCCCCGGCCCCCGCGAAACTGCCCATGGCCCCCGGGTTCGTCATTGAGCGCCATGCGTTCGACGTACAGGCCGTATCGGGCCTCGCAGATTTCGACCGGGCAGTTATAGGTTTCGCCATGCAGGCCCGAGTACACGGCGCTGTTGCCGTCGCGTCCCGGCTCTGCGCCCCAGCCGCCGATTTCGGGTTCTACCAGGGTAAACAGGCGTCCTGTATCAGGGTGCTGGCCGCCAATAATGGTCGCGCATACCGAAGAGAAATTGCCGGCAGGCAGCCGGTTCGGGAATTGCCTGGCCAGGCAGCACAGGATCAGATCGTGAACCCGGATCAGGTTCTCGAAATAGAAGCCTTCTGCAGCAGGTGCCCGGGCGTCGAACAGTGATCCGGGGCGGGTCAGTACCTTGAGCGGGCGGAAGGTGCCGCCATTGGTGACCCCCTGGGGCACGGTCAACGCCTTGAACGCCATTTGTGCTGCGATCACCGTGCCGTCGCGGCTGAGGTTGAATGGGCCGGGGCTTTGATCGGGATTGTCGCGCAGGTCCACAATCAGTTCGTGGTGATTGATCTCGATAGTGGCCTTGAACAGGCTGCCATCGTCTTGTGGCTCCTCAAGGCTGACCTGCGTGCAAGGCAGGTCTTGCAGGGCCTTGAGTGAGATTTTCTCGCCCAGGGCCATAAAGTCGTCCATCGCTGCCAAAAACAGTTCGACACTGTATTTTTCGGTCAATTGTTGCAAGCGTGCCGCACCGCCGCGTACGGCGGCCACTCCGGCCCAAAGATCGCCCTCCATAAAATCGGGCATCCGTGAGTTGGCCCGCAAAATCTGCAGCACTGACTGGATCGGCTGCCCTTTGCTGATCAGCTTGACCGAGCACAGGCGCAGCCCTTCCTGGAAAATATCATTGGCCTGGGTCGACAGGGAGCCAGGCACCATGCCGCCGACATCGCTCCAATGGGCGATGTTGGCGGTCCAGGCCACCAGGTTTCCGTCTGCGAATACCGGCATGGCCAGCACCACATCGTTGAGGTGAGTGACAGCACCGCCATCGTGGGGGTCATTGCTGATAAACACATCGCCCGCGGCTATGTCGTCGGGCGAGGGGTGGTGCTGCATGATTTTTTTTACCGCCTTGTCGAGCACCCCGACAAAAGCCGGGATGCCTGCACCGGAACTGGCGATTTCGCCCCGGGCATCGGTGATGCCGGTGCCCATGTCCAGCACCTCGTAAATCACCGGGCTCATGGCCGCCATGCGCATGGCGGTAAACATTTCGTCGGCAATGGCCTGCAGCGAGTTCTGGATGATGTCGCGGGTGAAAATATCGAGTGTGTGCATGCTTATGCTCCATCACCGTCGAGGGTGATATGCAGGTTGCCCAGGTGATCGACCCGTACGCTGTTGCCGGGATGAACCACCACGGTGGTGCCTTCGTCCTCGATAATTGCCGGACCGCTGAAAGCCATCTGTGGTTCAAGCAGAGCGAAGTCGTAGATGGCTGACAGATGGATGCCGTCCATGGCGAAGTCCACCCGCCGTGTACCCTTGACGGCGGCAACGAGGGAACGCCCGCTAATGGGCAGAGCTTCAGGTTGTAACTTGCCGACCTGGGCAACAGCCTTCAGGTGAAAACCGACAATTTCCAGGGGGGCCTGCAAGCGATAGGTGTACAGCTGTTCGTAAAGTTCGTGAAAGCGTTGCTCGATGGCTGGCCAGTGGCTGGCGATGCATTCTTGGGTCGCGATGGGCACCTCTACCGAGTGCTCCTGATTCTGGTAGCGCAGCTTGCAGTAGAGCGTCAGCTCGACTTGCTCTGGATGGAGCCCTTCATCGCTGAACTGCTCATGGGCTGAACGCGCCAGCCCCTCCACAAACGCTTGGGTAGCGGCCAGGGAACCGGCGTGGCTGGTATCGACAAAGCGATTGATAAACAGGTCGCGGCGCAGGTCCGAGAGGGTCATGCCCCATGCCGAAAAAACCGAGGCATTGCGCGGGATGATGACTTTTTTGACCCCCAGTTCCTGCGCCAGGGCAACGGCGTGCAGAGCGCCACCACCGCCGAAGGCCATCAGACTCAGTTCCCGGGGGTCGTGACCGCGGCTCAGGGACACGAGCTTGAGCGCGTTGACCATATTGTCGTTGGCCAGGCGCACAATGCCCCGTGCAATGTCATCGCAGGGCATGTGCAAACGCTGGCTCAGGTGCTCAAACCCGCGCTCTACGGCGTCCATGTCGGCCATCAGTTCGCCTGCGCAAAAGTAGCCGGGGTTGATCCGCCCCAGAGCCAGGTTGGCGTCGGTGCTGGTGATCAACCGGCCGCCTTTGCCATAGGCGGCCGGGCCGGGCAGGGCGCCGGCAGATTGCGGGCCGACATGCAATTTGTTGAAGTCATCGACCCAGGCAATGGAACCGCCGCCGTTGCCGATCTCCACCAGATCCACCACCGGCACCATGATCGGGTAGCCGGCATCGACGCGGTTGCGTTCAATCCAGTAGTCGGTTTTGATTGCCACCTGGCCGTTGCGAATCAAGGCGCATTTTGCCGTGGTACCGCCTATGTCGAGCCCCAGCAGGTTGGGCTCATCGATCAGGCGACCCAACTCGGCGGCGGCCCAAAACCCGCTGGCGGGACCGGATTCAACCATGGTGATGGGGATTTTGCGGGCGTGGGCCACACTGTCCACGCCGCAGTTGGACTGCATGATGTAAAGCGGTGCGGTGTAGCCCCTGGCGCGTAAACCGGCATCCAGCTCATCCAGGTATCGCGCCGCGATGGGCTGTACATAGGCCGACAGTACCGTGGTACTGGAGCGCTCGTATTCGCGCCATTCGCGGGTAATCTGGTGCGAGGCCACGGCAGATACCCCGGGCCAGAGTCGCAGTACCTCAGTCAGTACTGCCTGTTCGTGTGCCGGATTGGCATAAGCGTGCAGTAAGCAAATGGCAACGGCCTCTACGCCATCGGTGCGAAAAGCATCGAGCATGTCGGGCAATGCAGACAGGTCCAGAGGTTCGCGCTCGCTGCCATCGGTGTGTAGCCGGCCAGGGATTTCGCCGCGCAGGTAACGGGGTACGAAAGGCGCTGGTTTGACCCATTTGAGGTTGAAGTAGTCCGGGCGGTTGGCCCGGGCAATCTCCAGAATGTCGCGAAACCCCCTGGTGGTGATCAAGGCGGTCTTGACCCCGCGCCGCTCGGTCAAAGCATTGATCACCACCGTGGTGCCATGGGCGAGAAAGTCGACCGTCTCAAGCGTCACATTGGCCTTGCGGATAACGTCAAGCACGCCCTGTGCAAAGTTGGGCGGCGTGGTGTCGACCTTGGCCGTACGAATGATTTGCTGACCGGTGTGCGGGTCACTTTCGAAGTACACCAGGTCGGTAAACGTTCCCCCGACATCGGTGGCAACGCGCACTGTTTTGTCGTCCATACCCACAGGGTATCTCCTGATCTGATTGTTCTTGTTTGGAATCAGGAGATGATCTGGCGCTCGACCCTCTGCACTGATAGCCACGATCCTAGAGTCGATGTGCAGGGCAAACCATGCAGCGGGCGGGTAGGTTGGCCCGGTTTGTTGGCATGACCTACCCGGTTGGGTAGGTTGGTGAGCTAGGGTTTGAGCAGCCCTTGCTGCAGAGCGGCGCTGATCGCCGCCGTGCGGTTGTCTACCGACAGTTGGGCGAAGATGTTTTTCAGGTGGAACTTCACCGTGTTCTCGGAAATATCCAGCGCCTGGGCAATGGCCTTGTTCGACTGGCCGCTGGCAAGCAGGGCCAACACCTGGGTTTGCTTGGCACTCAAGGGCATTTTTGGCCGTACCGGGTGCGCCCGCCAGCCGCGTAAACGGGTCAGGATGGCGGGCAGAACATGCGGGGCTTGCTCCAGGGCGGGCAGCAGCCAGGGCCCGACCTCCAGTAATAGCCCTGGCAGGTTCTGCTCAGCCACGGGCTCCAGAGCAAGCATAATGTCGTGTTCGCAGAGGGCAATTTCAGCCCTGCAGGCAGCTGCCAGGGCCATCAGTTGCAGGCGCCAGGCGGGTAACAACAGACCTTGCTCGCGCAGCAATGCGCCTTCACGTTGCAAGCGGTTGAACGCTGCCTGGGATGCTCCGCTAGCGATCTGCACGCGTGCCAGGGCCAAGGTTGCCGCTTCATGGCTACGCCAGTCCCGGGAGGGGCGCACACAACTTTGCAGGTCGGCGTTCAGTACTTCCTTGCGTGCCTGTGTCAGCCAGCCGCACTGCACCAGCAGATCAATTCGCCACGCACTAACCAGAAGGCCCAAACGCTCCCAGCCACGTGTGCTGGCGAGCGCAGCGGTGCGCTCCAGCTCCCGCAGTGCAGGCTGCAAGCCATGTGAACGCAGAGCCGTGCGCCATGTGACTTCGGCTGTTGCAGCGACCATATCCAGCCAGCCATCAGCGTGCTCCAGTGCGGCCCAGCCATCTAGCAGCCAGGGTGTTGACTCGGCCCAGTCACCCAGCCAATAGCAGTGCTGGGCTTTTGCGCAGCCGACCAGGGCTTTCAATGAGCTTTCGCCGCCAAAGTGGCTGTGCACGAAGGTCAATGTCTCATCGATCAGGTGCCTGGAGCCCGCCACCTTGCCCGAAAGCGCCATGGCCTGAGCTTCGTGAATCCGGCAATAGCTTTCGCCCCGAGGGCTGGCAACCAGACGCATTTTTACATGGGCTGCGCGCACCACTTGCAGCGCGGACTGCGGCTCGCCCCGGACCGTCAAGGCCAGTGATTCCACGCACCCCAATGTGGCCTTCACCAATGTGTCGATATCGTTCTCGCAATTAGGCAAGGCAATACTGGCGCTTTCAAAGTGATCGCAATAAGCATTCGACAGTACCCGAATAACGTGAAAATCGCGGATAAGTCGAGGATCTGCGTGCAAGGCGTTTTCTGCCAGGCGCAGCAGTTGGGTACAAGATTCATGCTCACCCTGTTTGGCATGCAGGTACGCCTGTAGCAGCAAGAGGTCGGGAGCACTGAGGCGTGTCTGTTCATCGAACAGCTGGATCAGGCTTTGCGCATAACGGATGCCGTGGCGCAGTACCAGCGCCCACCCTCCGGCACGTACCAGTAGATTGACTGCCAACTCAGTCTCCTTGGCCCTCAAGGCATGAGCGACTGCCTGTACCCAGTCAGTGCCCTGGCCCAGCCACTGGGCAGCGGCCCGATGGATATTGCGCGCCTGCTCCGTGTCGACCCTGGGCGCCAGAAAGTCGCGCAACATGCCGTGGTAGCGAAACCATTGACGCTCAGCATCCAGCGGGACGAGCAGGGCATCAAGGTGGCTCAGTTCCGTCAGCAGACGGGCACTGTCGTTACGCTCACGCACAGTGTCAGCCAGTTCGGCATTGAAGCGTTCCAGCAGCGAGGTCTGTATTAAAAAAGCCTGACATTCCACTGAAAGGCTGGCCAGAACCTGCTCTGCCAGATACTCCGCTGCATCGCCAACCCGTCCGGAAAATGTATTGAGCCCAAACAGGCAGCCTTCATTGCTGGCCCGCCACAGTCGCGCCAGTTGCACAGCCACGGCCCAGCCTTCAGTCGTGCGATGCAGTCCAAGCACTTGAGCCGCTTGCACATCAGTGCCCAGGATGCGCGTGGTTTCATCCAGAGAGAGCCTGAGCTCGCGCGCCGTCACTTGATGTATCCAGCCTTTGGCCTTCCAGCGGGCCAGCGGCCAGTCGGGGCGCATGCGGCTGGCCACCCCCCATTGCAGCCAGGGCGCGGCCTGTTCAACAAGGGTTTGTACGATGTGATCGACGTCAGGGCAGGCGGCGGTGTGATAGTCGTCAACCAGCAGCGTTATCGGGCGCCCGGTTTGTGCCAACGCCTGCAAAAGGGCAGTGATGGTGCGCTGCGGCTGGGTATCCAGGGAGTGTGATTCGGCTAGCCGGGACAAGTGGCCAAGCTCCAGCCCGGCACGTTGCAGTGCCAGAATCAGATAAGCCAGAAATCGGTTGGGCTCAGTGTCTGTGTTATCCAGCGACAGCCAGGCAACGACTGCCTGGTCAGACTGTGCCAACAGCTCCTGACGCCATTGCATCAACAAGGTTGTTTTGCCGTAACCGGCAGGTGCCACCAACAGTAACAAGGGTTTGCACCCATGAGTGCGCAGGGCGTCCAGTAACGTCTCGCGCCGAGTGGACGAAATGAGTGTTTTTGGCGGGGCCAGTTTGCCAATCCAGCACCATGTACTGGATAAAGTGTGCGAAGAATCGTTGCTCATGGCGATGCAACCGGTGCTCGAAACGGGAACTAGGATGTCTATCCCAGCAAACTCCAGGCCGCAGTGAACACTCGGTTTTGTGAGTTATTGTTGCATTGCCCCGTCTCTGCTCCTCAAACCCTGCTGCCCTGGCGGCATCAGCTCATCCATCAAACCGAACACCGTGTTTTTGACCGCACTGTTCAGCTCGGTCCATGCCAGCCCCGTGGTTGCCCGGTAGCCCCCCAACTCTAGCGGCCTGGAGATGACATTGGCAGGCAATGCACGTCCGGCATTGGCGGGCAGCAGGCCAACCCCCAGCCCGGCAGACACCAGCGCAAGCATGGTGGTGAACTCGCCCAGCTCCGTTGCGATGTGTAGCTGTGCGCCCTGGCGGTTGAACGCTTGCATCAGTTCATCGTAAAAACCGGGGGCGTAACGCCGGGCCAGGATAAACACCGGCAGTTGGCCCAGGTCAGTGGGGTGCAGGCGCTCGCAGGCCAGCAGCGGGTGATCGCCGGGCAGAGCGACAATAAAACTCTCCTGCAGCACTTCGCGGGTCTGGATGCCCGGGATGGCGGCGGGCAGGCGCATAAGGCCGAAATCGAGCTGGCCGTTTTTCAGTGCCGCAGCCTGATCCGGGCCGGGCATGTCCTTGAGCTCCAGTTCGATACGGGGGAAGCGCGCATGCAGCGAGCGGATTAGCGTGGGCAGCAGTTCGGGCAGTACCGAGGAGACAAAACCAATGCGTACCCGACCAATCTCCCCGCGCCCGCAAGCCCTGGCCACATCCGCCGCATGGGCCGACTGGTACAGCGTAGCCCGGGCTTCGGGGAGGAACAGAGTGCCCACTTCGGTCAGTGTCACCGAATGCCGGTTACGCTCGAACAGGCGCACCCCCAGTTCTTCTTCAAGCATCTTGATCTGCATGCTCAGGGCCGGTTGCACAATGGACAGCCGTTGCGCGGCACGACCGAAGTGCAGCTCTTCGGCCAGGGTCACAAATGATCGCAGGTGTTTGATTTCCACAGAGCACTCCAGGCTACGTAGCGACGTCAGGGCGGTGCTTATGGTAATGGATCCAGGATCATGGGGGACGCCTGGTTTGCGCTTTGCTCAGAAGGTTTTGCTGGCGCTGGCCAGCAAAGTTGCACCGCATACATCGTCGAAGCCGGTGTAGCTGGTGCATTCGTCCTTCGACAGGTCGGTATCGATATAGCTCAGCGCCCAGTCAATGCCGATCAGTTGGCGGCTGAGCTTGATTTCCCAGTCGTAGTAATCGGCCCGGCCCTTGCCGCTGTTGCTGAAAAACACCTCGTCCTTGTAGTCGACATATTCATAGCGCATCTCCAGCCCCAAATCGGCGGGCAGCACGGTGTGGTAGCCGATAAAAACCGTGGATAAATCCTCGTCTTTCTTGCCTTTGTGAAACTCGCCGTTTTCGTCCTCATAGTCGGGGCCTTTCATGTTGTTGACGTACTTGCCCCCGAGAAAAACGCCATATATGTCCAGCGTGGCCTGGATATCGCTCTGGTTGTAGCCGCTTTCACGGGGGAACTCGTAGCGGGTGTAGAAGGTGTCGAGGCTGATATTGTCGTTGATTTGCCAGAAATAGCCGGCGAAGTATTCGATCTCCTGCCGGGCTTTGGAGCCGTAGCCAAAGTTGACATTCGAAGTCCACAACCCGGCATACAAGCCGCTGGTGTGGTTGAGGGTGATTGCCAGTTGTGCGGCGGGGTCGCCGAGGGTTTGCGATAGACCGTTGGCCCGGTAGTCACTGACCAGGGTGGGTGTGATCAGCAGCTGGAAGTCATCGCTAAGCTCCAGCGCCTGGACGCTGAGCAGGGGTGTCAGGGCCAGGCCCGTGAGGATGCAGGCAGACAATGCTTTCATATCAGTTCTCTTGTTTTTATAAGGCGCTATGAGCAAAGTTTTGTGGACTGCCCCGGAGCCGGGGCGGTCAGGCCAGTCAGGCGTCAGGCGCGTACACCTGCTTGCCGGCGAAGAAGGTCTTGAGCACTTGGGTTTCTGACAGGGCCTGGTCATCGACGCTGAACACATCACGATCCAGGATGATCAGGTCAGCCTGCTTGCCGGGTGCCAGCGAGCCTATTTGCTCATCTAGCCCCAAAGTTTTCGCGGCATTGCTGGTGTAGGCGTAAAACATGCTCTGGCGGTCAAGGCTTTCCTTGGCATTGAGCACGCCCAAGGGGCCTTTACGGGTGGCAGCCTGGGCGATCGCATGCCACGGGTTGGGGCTGGAAACCGGCCAGTCGCTGGCACCCGCGATCACCGCACCGGCATCCTTGAGTGACTTGGCCGGGTACTGATAGCCGTAGGCGAAGGCGCTGATATACGGCTTGACCAGGTCGACGGTGTAGCTCTCTTCGGTGGCCCACAGCAGTTGCATGGAGGCCACCACGCCCAGTTGCGCAAAGCGCGGGAACTCCTTGGGGTTGACCAGTTGCAGGTGGCTGATGCTGTGGGTCACTGGCGCCGGGCTGAGTTTGCGTGCGTATTCAAAACCGTTGAGTGACTCACGCACCGCGCGGTCACCGACCGCGTGGATATGCACGATCCAGTCGCGTTTTTCGGCGGCGACTACCAGCTCGCCAAAATGCGCCGGGTCGATCAGCAATTCGCCGTTTTTGTTGTTGTTCTTGTACGGCACGATCACCGCAGCGGTTTGCCCCGGGTATTCCAGGACGCCGTCGGCAAACACCTTGATCCCGGGGAACGTCAGATTGGGCACGCCTTCGAACTGTTTCATCACCTTGGCCAGCACTTCAAGGTCGGCGGGTTTGCTTTTTGAGTTGGTCAGCAGCAGTGCCGCAACATGGGCCGAGAGTTCGCCGTTTTCGGCCAGTTTACGGTACAGCGGCAGCACGCCGACGCTTTGTTCGGTGGCGCTGAAGTCAAACACCGAGTCGGAATGGCCCGCGTTGGAGGCGGCGTCCATCCAGCCCGTTACGCCGAACTGGTTGTTGATTTTCACCGCTTCGCGGGCAGCCTTGAGCATCACCTCGGCACTCGGTGGCGGGACCTGGCCGCGCACCTGATCCCACATCGACTCGGCCACAAAACCGGTGGGGGTGAAGTCAGCCTCATGACCGATATAGCCGCGCTCCTTGGTGGGCAGTTTTTTAACCGTCGTGGCATCGATCCCGATGCGTTTGAGCATGGCGTTGTTGGCCCAGCCGGTATGACCGTCGATGCCGTTCAGCACCAATGGCTTGTCAGCCCAGCGGCCCTGGTTGAAGCGTTTGCCCAGTTCCCGGGCCTGTTCCCAATAGGCCGAGCTGGCCCCGGCGATATTGACGACACCGCCTTCGCCGGTGTTGCCGGACTGTTCCTGGTCGATGATCCATTGCTCCAGTTCGGGCAGGGGCATTTCTTCATCGAGCAGATTGGCGCCCAGGCTGGCTAAACCTGCAAGCACCGGGTGGCTGTGAGTATCGATCATGCCGGGCATCAGTACCTTGCCCGCCAGATCGATGCGTTGGGTATTGGTATCGGCCAGGGCATTGACCTCGGCATCGCTGCCCACCTTGATGATCTTGCCGTTTTCGACGGCTACGGCCTTTACCAGTGGCTGGCCGGGTACGCCGGTAAACACCTTGCCATTGGTGAGTACCAGATCGGCTGCGGCCATGGCCTGCAGGGCGGGCAAGGCAAACAGGGCTGCCAGCAGGCAGGGGGTAAATCGCTTCATTTGAACGTCCTTTTTTCTTATTGTTGGCACATGTGGGTATTACTGATAGATCGCGGCGCTTGTATCGCGAGCAAGCCCGCTCCCACAGGGTTTTTTGTCAGGCATCAGTGTCCTGCTATTTCCTTGAGCCGATACCAGAGCATCCCCAGTGCCAATAAAGGCGAGCGCAGATGCTTACCGCCCGGGAATGTCATATGTGGCACCCTGGCGAACAGATCAAAGCCCTGGCTGTGCTCAAGGCTGATGGCTTGCGCAACCAGCCGCGCGGCCATATGGGTGGTGTTGATGCCATGCCCGGCGTAGGCCTGGGCATAAAACACGTTAGGGTGAGCCTGCAAACGGCCAATCTGTGGCAACCGGTTGGCGCCGATGCCGATCATTCCGCTCCATTGAAAATCGATGCGCTTACCTGCCAGCTGCGGGAACACGTCCAGCATCTTGGGGCGCATATAAGCGGCGATATCCCTGGGCGTGCGCCCGGAGTAGTGACAGGCGCCGCCAAACAGCAAGCGTCGGTCAGCCGACAGGCGATAGTAATCAAGCCCCACCCGCTGATCGCACAGCGCCCGGTTTTCGGGGATCAGGCTGTGCGCCAGTTCCTCGCTCAAAGGCTCGGTGGCGATCACATAGCTGCCAGCGGGCAGTACCTTGCCGCTGAGGGCCGGCTCCAGATCGCCGAGATGGGCATTGCCGGCGAGCACCAGGGTCTTGGCGAGCACCACGCCATTGGCCGTGTTCACGCGAACCTGGCGGCCATAGTCGATGCGTAGCGCCGCACTGTTCTGGTAAATCCGCACGCCCAGTTGCTGCGCAACCCTGGCTTCACCCAGGGCCAGATTGAGCGGGTGCAAATGCCCCGAGCCTTCATCGATCAGCCCGCCCAGATAGCGATCCGAGGCGACAACGCGTTGCATATCGGCGCGCTCGACCAGTTCGACCTTGTGCCGATAGCCCAATCGTTGCAGTGAGGCTTGTTCGGCAATCAGGTTTTCAACATGGCGCGGGGTGTTGGCCAACTCGCAAAACCCCCAGCGCAGATCGCAATCAATGCCGTGCTTTTCGATGCGTTGGCGTACCAGATCCACCGCGTCCAGGCCCAGTTTCTCCAAGACCTGGACGCCTTCGCGGCCGATGGTTTTTGCGTGGGCGTCAAGGTCATGGCCGACCCCGCGAATCAACTGGCCGCCATTGCGCCCGGTGGCGCCCCAGGCGATTTGCTGCGCTTCGAGCACAATCACCGAATGGCCGCGCTCAGCCAGCTCGATGGCGGTATTGAGCCCGGTAAAACCCGCGCCAATGACGCATACGTCCGCCTGCACCTGACCTGCAAGGGGCGGGCAGTCGAGTTGCTGATTGCGCGTGGCGCTGTAGTAGGTGTGCGGTAAAGACATCATGGACGTCATAAAAACTGCCTGTGTAAGTGTCGGGCAACCAGTGCTGCCCGGCGCGGGATTAACGACCTGACTTGAACTTGTTCCACGAACGGGTCATCCAGCGCATCAGGTCAGGTGGCAGCTCGGAAGATACATAGAGCTTGGCCTGCACCGACTCGGGAGGATAAATCGACGGGTTATGGGTGATCTCCTCCTTCATCACCGCCGTGGCCTGGGTGTTGGCGTTGGCGTAGCCCACGTACTCGCTGATATCGGCAATCACCTCAGGCTTGAGCAGGTAGTTGATAAAGGCATGGGCCTGCTCGGGATTCTTGGCGTCGGCCGGGATGGTCAGCATGTCGAACCATAAATTGCCGCCTTCCTTGGGCACCACATAGGCCACATTGACGCCGTTGCCGGCTTCTTTGGCGCGATTGATCGCCTGATACACATCGCCGGAGTAGCCGAAGGCAATGCAAATATCGCCGTTGGCCAGGTCGGTCACGTATTTGGAGGAGTGGAAGTAGCTGATATAGGGGCGCAGCGGTTCGAGTTTTTTCTCGGCGACCTTGTAGTCCTTGAGCTCCAGGCTGCGCGGGTTAAGGCCCAGGTAGTTGAGCATCGAGGGCATGATTTCGTCGGCCGAATCCATAAAGGCCACGCCGCAGCTTTTCAGCTTTTTGAGGTTTTCCGGCTCGAACAGCACACTCCAGGAGTCGATCTTGTCGATGCCCAGTACCTGCTTGACCTTGTCGACGTTGTAGCCGATGCCGTTGGTACCCCACAGGTAAGGCACTGCGTATTGATTGCCGGGGTCGTTGGCTTGCAGTCGTTCGAGCAGAACCGGATCGAGGTTTTTCCAGTTGGGGATCTGCGACTTGTCGAGCTTCTGGAACACCCCGGCCTTGATCTGCCGCCCCAGAAAGTGGTTGCTGGGCACTACCACGTCATAGCCGGTGCGCCCGGCCAGCAGCTTGCCTTCCAGGGTTTCATTGGAGTCGAACACGTCGTAGACCGGCTTGATGCCCGTGTCGCGCTGAAAGTTCAGCAGAGTGTCTTCAGCGATGTAGTCGGTCCAGTTGTAGACATTTACCACCCCTTGCGCCGAGGCCTGGCCCGCGAGGGCGAAGAGGGTGGTGAGCAACAGTTTCCTGGCGATAGGTTTCATCCATATGTCCTTTGTTTGGGCTCATTTTGGAATGCGTTGAGCGCTACACGCTAAACAGCAGGAACTCCCGTTCCCAGGAGCTGATGACCTGTTTGTAGTTCTCATGTTCGACCCGTTTGACCGCCACAAAGCCCTTGGTAAAGCGCTCGCCCAAGTACTTCTTGGCCATGTCCGATTGCTCCATGCATTCCAGCGCCGCCTCCAGGGTCAGCGGCAGGCGCAGGTTGCGCCGTTCGTAACCACGGCCGACCACCGCTGCGCTTGGCTCGATACCCTCGACCATCCCGGCGTAACCGCACAGCAGGCTGGCGGCCAGGGCCAGATAAGGGTTGGCATCGGCACCGGCGAGGCGGTTCTCAACCCGGCGGTTCTGCGGGTCGGAGTCCGGCACGCGCAGGCCCACGGTGCGGTTTTCTTCGCCCCATTCCACGTTGACCGGCGCCGAGGTGTCGGGCAGGAAACGGCGGAACGAGTTCACATTGGGAGCGAACAGCGGCAGGGTTTCGGGGATGTATTTTTGCAGGCCGCCGATATGGTGCATAAACAGCTGGCTCATGCTGCCATCGGGGTTGGAGAACACCGACTTGCCGGTCTCCAGGTCCACCACGCTCTGGTGCACATGCATTGCGCTGCCGGGCTCCCCGGTCATCGGCTTGGCCATAAAGGTGGCGCTGACATCATGTTTGAGCGCGGCTTCGCGCAGGGTGCGCTTGAAGATGATGATCTGGTCGGCCAGGGACAGCGCCGCGCCGTGACGGAAGTTGATCTCCATCTGCGCCGTGCCTTCTTCGTGGATCAGGGTGTCCAGATCCAGCCCCTGGGCTTCGCTCCAGTCGTACATGTCTTCAAACAACGGGTCGAATTCGTTGGTGGCTTCGATCGAGTACGACTGGCGCCCGGTTTCCTGGCGCCCGGAGCGACCCACCGGCGGCTTCAACGGGTAGTCCGGGTCGGGGCTGCGCTGGGTCAGGTAGAACTCCATTTCAGGGGCGACAATCGGCTTCCAGCCACGGGCGGTGTACAGGCTCAGGACCTTTTTCAGCAGGTTGCGCGGCGACAGCTCGATCGCATTGCCCTGTTTGTCATAGGTGTCGTGGATCACCTGGGCGGTGGGTTCGGTTGCCCAGGGCACGATAAACACTGCGTCCTGATCCGGGCGGCAGTGCATGTCGATATCCGCCGCGTCCAGCAGTTCGTAGTAGATATCGTCTTCTACGTAATCGCCGGTCACTGTCTGCAACAAGACACTCTCAGGCAGGCGCATGCCTTGCTCGTTGAGAAACTTGTTGGTGGGAGAGATTTTGCCCCGGGCGATGCCGCTCAGATCAGAGATCAGGCACTCGACTTCAGTGATGTTGTTTTCTTTGAGCCAGTGGCTCAGCCGATCCAGATTGCCTTTCATAACGCCTCTTGCAGGGAAATGCCCGAGCGCCCCCTGGCGACCCGGTTCCGTGTTGTGAGGTGATAGTGCAAGCGTGGACGGCGGGCTTCTATCCGATTTGCGCTTTATTGGGTGCCCTGTTTTGGTGCGTTATCGGCTGCGCAGCAGGGTGCAACTGGGCAATTCGCCGAACAGTGAGCGGTAGGTTTCGGAGAAGCGGCCCAGGTGCCAGAACGACCAGCGCATGGCGATTTCTGCCACGGTGGTTTCGGCAGGGGACAGGCGCAGCAAGTCGCGGCGGGCAAAATTAAGTCGGCGCAAGCGTTGCCACTGGCTGGGCGACACCCCGGTAAACGTGGTGAAACTGTGCTGCAACTGACGCACCGAGACCCCGGCGGCATTGGCCAGTTGCAGCACGTTGAAGTGTTCTTGCGGGGCGGTCATAACCAGATCGAACACACGCTGGATCAGACGGCGGTCATGGGCCAGGTGTTTTTGCTGGCTGTAGTCGAGGGTCTGGCGCGGGCAGTCGAGGATATACAGGCAGTCGTCGAGCAGTTGCTGGGCCAGGCTTTCGTCGGGCAGGGGCGAATCATCGACGGCCAGTTGCTGCAAGGTGGTGCTTAACCAGCGGCCAAAAATGCGGCTTTGCTGGGACACCAGCGGGGTAAGGAACAGGCCGTCGAGGTTGCTCAGGTTTTCCAGTTGCTTGAGGTAGCGGGGGCCGATGACGACTGAGACTTCCTGGTAGTTTTCCGGGGTGATCCAGGTGTTCTGGGTGTCTTCGTTGAGCAAATAGAGCGAGCCGTTTTGCGTGTCAAAACTGAATACCAGCGAGGCAGCGGGGGCATGAAAATGCTGCTCGATGCGGGTGTTCATCTGCTCCTCAAACACCTCGATGCCGTTGAGTTGCAGGTGTACCACCTTACCCTGGAAGTAACCGGCCGACATTTGCTGGTAGTGTTCCTGCCAGCCGGCAATCACCAGTTGCTGATCCACGTCCGCAGTGTTGTGCGATTGAATCTGCATGGTTTGCTTCCTCTGGCGGGGCGATTTTTATACTTATTGTTTCAGCGCACCCTAGCAGTGTGAAAAAAACCGCGCAAGGTGAGGGTGGAGGTTGGACAATGGCTCTTTTTTGCCTTGCAGGAGAGCTTTATGAGCAATCACGACATCACCTTTATCCCGGATCCTGATGCTGACTCCATCTCGTCCGATGTGACCGGTTTCGGTGGTTTGCTGGTTTCCACCCAGATCCCGACCCGTGCCGATGGCAGCCTGGAGTTGGGCGGGATTGTCGAGCAGAGCGAGTGCACCTTGCAGGCGCTCAAGCTGGCGCTGGAGAAAGCGGGTAGCTCGATGGACCGGGTGTTGCACCTGACCATTTATCTGACCGATATGGCAGATCGGGCGGCGTTCAATGAAGTGTACAAGCGATTTTTTGCCAAGCCCTGGCCGGTGCGCGCGGCTGTTGGGGTAGCGGCGTTGGCGGTGGAGGGGATGCGGGTTGAAGTGACGGCGATGGCGGCCAAGGGCTGATAATCGGGTTTTTTGGCAATATATCCGGGATTGGTGTTGTCGATTGACCTGCTGTGCAGAGCCGAAACGAAGCCTGCCGAAGGTACGAGGCTGCGTTCGGCAACTGCTACATGGTTTTGCGCGATTACGTCTTATAGGGGCTGCAACCACCACTCAGTAATTACTGAGTGGTATTTGAGCCATCGGCGTTGCACCTCCTCCTGTCTATGGGAGCGAGCAATCGTAAGGGCAGAACCCAATCCCGGTTGATTACAGAGCACCACGGTGCATCAACCGGTAAACCGCCGGGATCACAAATAACGATATCAAGGGCGCGGTAATCATCCCCCCGACCATCGGCGCGGCGATGCGGCTCATCACTTCGCTGCCGGTTCCGCTGCCCAGCAGGATGGGCAGCAACCCGGCAATGATCACGGCCACGGTCATGGCCTTGGGGCGAACCCGCTGCACCGCACCCTCGCCAATGGCCGCCAGCAACCCGCGCTCGCTGTTGTCACCCGTTGCCTGGCGTTCGGCCCAGGCGTTTTTCAGGTACAGCAGCATGATCACGCCAAACTCCGCCGACACCCCCGCCAGCGCAATAAAACCCACCCCGGTGGCGACCGACAGGTTGTACCCCAGCAGATACACCAACCATGCCCCGCCAGTCAGCGCGAAGGGCAGAGTGGCCATGATCAGCAGAGCCTCGTCGAATCGGCCAAAGGTCAGGTACAGCAATACGAAGACAATCAGCAGGGTGGCCGGCACCACCAGCTTGAGCCGGGCATTGGCCCTTTGCAAAAACTCGAATTGCCCCGAGTAGCTCAGACTCATGCCGGGTTGCAGGGTGACCTGCTCACTGACTGCCCGGCGAAGATCAGCCACCACCGAAGCAATGTCGCGGCCACGTACGTCGATATATACCCACCCCGAAGGCCGGGCGTTTTCGCTTTTGAGCATCGGCGGGCCGTCGCTGATCCTGAGCTTCGCCACCGTTCCCAGGGTGATCTGGCTGCCGAGCGGGGTGTAGATCGGCAATTGCTCCAGGGCGCCCAGCGAGTCACGCCACTCTCGGGGATAGCGAAGGTTGATCGGGAACCGGGCCAACCCGTCGATGGTTTCGCCGACATTCTCGCCTCCAATGGCACCGGCCACGATGGCCTGCACATCGCTGATATTCAGGCCATAGCGGGCGGCAGCCGGACGGTCGATATCGACGTCGATATAGCGGCCACCGGTCAATCGCTCGGCCAGTGCCGAGCTGACGCCGGGCACGCCCTTGGCTACGCGTTCCACGGCCTGGGTCACCGTATCGATTTGCTTGAGGTTGCTGCCCGCCACTTTCACTCCGACAGGGCTTTTGATGCCGGTCGCGAGCATGTCGATACGGTTGCGAATCGGCGGGATCCAGATGTTGGTCAGGCCGGGCACACGTACCACACGGTCGAGTTCTTCCACCAATTTTTCCGGGGTCATGCCGGGGCGCCATTGGTCATGGGGCTTGAACTGGATAGTGGTTTCGAACATCTCCAGCGGCGCCGGGTCGGTCGCGGTTTCGGCTCGCCCGGCCTTGCCGGAGACGTGTTCAACTTCAGGTACGGTCTTGATCAGGCGGTCAGTCTGTTGCAGCAGTTGCGCGGCTTTTTGCACCGACAGACCCGGCAGCGCCGAGGGCATGTACAGCAGATCGCCTTCGTCCAGCGGCGGCAGGAATTCACCGCCCAGGCGGGAGATGGGCCACAGCGCACTGAGGAATATCAGCAGCGCCACCACCAGGGTGATTTTGGGGCGACGCAGTACAGCATTCAGGGCTGGCTGGTAGAGGCTGATCAGCCAGCGGTTCAGCGGGTTCTGTTGCTCAATGGGGATGCGCCCGCGTATCCAGTAGCCCATCAGCACCGGCACCAGGGTCACGGATAGCCCGGCCGCAGCAGCCATCGAGTAGGTCTTGGTGTAGGCCAGCGGGGCAAACAGTCGTCCTTCCTGGGCCTGCAGGGTGAACACCGGGATAAAGGACAGGGTGATGATCAGCAGGCAAAAGAACAGTGCCGGGCCGACTTCTACTGCCGCTTGAGTGATCACCTGCCAATGCCGCTCGCCCTTGAGTTGCTCCCCGGGGTTGGCCGTGTGCCAGGCCTCGATTTTTTTGTGGGCGTTTTCGATCATCACCACGGCGGCATCGACCATTGCGCCGATGGCGATTGCAATGCCGCCCAGGGACATGATATTGGCGTTGAGGCCCTGATAACGCATGACGATAAAGGCCATCAGCACCCCCACCGGCAGCGAGATGATCGCCACCAGCGATGAGCGCAAGTGCCAGAGGAAGATCCCGCACACCAGGGCCACGACGAGAAACTCCTCCAGCAGTTTGTGGCTGAGGTTCTCCACGGCGCGGTCAATCAGCTTGCTGCGGTCGTAGGTGGTGACGACTTCCACACCTGCGGGCAGGCTTTTTTTCAGTTCCTCGAGTTTGCTTTTGACTGCCGCGATGGTTTCGCGAGCGTTTTTGCCGCTGCGCAGAATCACCACACCGCCAACGCTTTCGCCTTCGCCGTCGAGTTCGCTGATGCCGCGGCGCAGTTCCGGGCCAATTTGAATCGTCGCCACATCGCCAAGGGTCACCGGCACACCACCGCCAGCGAGCTTGAGTGGTATTGCGCGAAAGTCGTCGAGGGTCTTCAGGTAGCCGGAAGCACGCACCATATACTCGCTCTCGGCCATTTCCAGTACGGCGCCGCCGGTTTCCTGATTGGCCTTGCCGATGGCGGCGCTGACCTCGGCCTGGGTGATGCCCAGACTGGCGAGCTTCAGCGGGTCGAGCTGCACCTGATACTGCTTGACCATGCCGCCTACGGTTGCCACTTCGGCAACGTTGGGCAGGGTCTTGAGTTCGAACTTGAGGAACCAGTCCTGCAGTGCGCGCAGTTGCGCCAGGTCATGTTGGCCGCTGCGATCGACGAGGGCGTACTGATAAATCCAGCCCACGCCCGTGGCATCCGGGCCTAGTGCGGGCCTGGCGCTGGCAGGCAGGCGGCTTTGTACCTGACTCAAGTATTCCAGCACCCGTGAGCGCGCCCAGTACAGGTCGGTGCCGTCTTCAAACAGCACATACACAAAGCTGTCGCCGAAAAAGGAGTAGCCGCGCACGGTCTTGGCGCCCGGCACCGAGAGCATGGTGGTGGCCAGTGGGTAGGTCACCTGATTCTCTACGATTTGCGGCGCCTGCCCCGCGTAGGGAGTGCGAATAATGACCTGGACATCGGAGAGATCGGGCAGGGCATCGATGGGGGTGTTTTGCACCGACCAGATGCCCCAGGCAGTGATAAACAGGGTTGCCAGCAGCACCAGAATGCGGTTGCTTACGGACCAGCGGATAAGGGCGGCGATCATTGCTGTGGCTCCATGCTCATGCCCATAGCGGGCATCACGCCTTTGAGGCTGGCCTCGGAATCCAGCAGGAATTGAGCGGACGCAACCACCTTCTGGCCTTCTTGCAGGCCTTGCACAATCACCGTCCTGGCGGCGTTTTCCTGACCGGTTTGTACCTCCACCGGGCGATAGTGGCCACCGTCTTCAGCGAGCATCACCAAGGTTCGTCGGCCAGTGCGAATCAGTGCTTCGCTCGGCACCCACAGCAGCGGTTGCGCACTGGCGTGGTTGAGTCGCACCTGGGCGCTCAGGCCCGGTCGCAGGCGGCCGTCCGGGTTGGGCAGTTCGACCCGCACGCTCAGGGTGCGCGAATCGGCGCGGGTCTCGGGCAAGATCGCGCTGACCGTGCCCGTAAGCAGCGTCCCGGGGAAGGCGGGCAGGCGCGCTTCGACGGCCTGGCCCTCGGTGATCGCCCCGGCTTGCGCCTCGGGTACGGCCACGGCCAGCCACACCGTGCCCAGGCCGTTGACCCGGGCCAGGGTCTCGCCTGCTGCCACGGTCATGCCTGCCCGTATATTCAAATCTTGCAGCACACCGCCAATGGGGCTGGTGAGGGTGAAAGTCGGGTACACCCTGGCGTCACGTTCCACTTTGGCGATCAGGCTTGCGGGCATGCCTGTAAGGCGCAGGCGCTGGCGGGCGGCAGCCAGCAGTTGCCTGTCGCCAATACGTTTGAGCGCCAGAAACTCGGTTTGCGCAGCAGCCCACCCAGGTACCAGAAGATCTGCCAGGGGGGCATTGGGCGCAAGTACATCGCCGGGTGCACGGGCATAGACCCGCTCGACAAAGCCCGGGCTACGGGCCTGAATCACCGCGACGTCGCGCTCGTTGAATGCCAGCACTCCACTGGCATCGATGCTGCTCTCGAAGACCCCGCGGGTGACGGTGGCCACCCGCAAGCCGAGGTTCTGGGTCATGCCGGGGTCGATGCTGATGCTCGCCTGATCGCCCTTGTCATCGGTGTACTGCGGGACCAGTTGCATATCCATAAAGGGCGACTTGCCCGGCTGGTCGAATTTTTGCTGCGGGAACATGGGGTCATACCAGTACAGGGCCTTGCGTTCTGCCGGGGTATTTTGGTTCTGTGCAGCAGGCGTGCCTTGAGCAAGCCAGTAACCGCCGCCCACGCTCAATGCCATCGCGATGGCAACCAGCACTGCGCCTTTGACGTGTTGGATATTCATTGGCCGGTTTCTCCATAAGCGAAATGCAATCGCGCAGCGGTCAGCGCCCGCTGCTCCTGTACGTCGATCTGTTTGAGTCGGGTTTCAATCAGTTCACGGCGGGCGACTACCACTGCGCTCAAGTCGCCGCTGCCTGCGCGGTAGCTGGCCATGCTCAGATCGAGCTTTTCCCTGGCCAGCGGCAACAGGTTTTGCTCAACCCGCAGTACGGAGCGGTCAAGCCGCTGGTAGTCGGCCAGCTGGTTTTCCAGTTGTTCGGTGTGCTCCCGTGACAGGGCTTCGCGTTCGTCTTCAAGCTGGCTGACCTGCGCTTGCCTGGCGGCAATTTTCGGGTTTTGCCGGGTGCCGGGAAACAGCGGCAAGTCCCAGGACAGTTGCACGCTGAGCATGTCCCCGAACTGACGGTCACGGTGCTGGTAATCCAGCTCCCAGCTCCAGTCCGACTTTTTCTCGGACTCGGCTTCACGCACTTTGGCCTGCGCTTCGCGGGTCATTGGCGCAAAGGCAGCCAGCTCGGGGTGGTTATGCAGGTTATGGGCGTATAGGGAGGTATTTACGGGCCATGCAGGCAGGTTTCCCGTCGGTGTGTCGCTGGCGGCAGGGCCGATCCAGCGCTTGAGGGCGGCGCGGGCCTGGGCCCGCTGCACAACCAGATCGTCCTGCTGCTCGGCCAGTTGTGCCGCTTCCTGCTTGGGCGTTACGGCATCGGCGGGTTGCGCGCTGCCACCGGCAATGCGCGCACGGACGGTATCGCTGAAGAGGCGGTTTTCCTTGTAGAAGTCCTGAAACAACGCGTCCTTGCGCTCAATCGAGTAGCTGCGGATCCAGGCCAGTGCAGTGGCCTGGCGCACGTTAAGGCGCTCGACCTTGCGCTCGGCGGTGGCCCGTTCCACGGCCGCATCGGCGACCTCGATCCGCGCCTTGCGTTTGTCGCTGTTGGGCATGTCCTGGCGTACGCCGACCATCTGCATGGTCATAAAGTCCCGGTTGACGCTAAAACGCTCCGGCCCGTCCACGGGGTAGTTCTGCAGCCCCAGCAACAGCTTGGGATCGGGCAGTTCGCCTGCCGGGATGGCGGCATTGCTGGCCGCCCGGATATTTTCGTCTTGGGCGCTCAGCGACGGCGCATTGTTTTCAGCCAGGCGCAATGCCTCTTCGAGGGTCAATGCGCTGGCGAAGCCCGGCCATGCAAGCATGCTCGCCGCCAGGCCAGCCGCGAGGGGCCAGCGTTTGCAGTTCATGGTCACGATTCCTGTGATCGTCCACTGCGCGGGTCAAAAGACAGGCGCGCAGATAAGCCATCCCGCTAAAACGGAATGAAGTTCAATGTGGAGAAAGGAATCAGGCGCGAGGCGGGCGCCATACCCCGCAAGGGGCTTGCTCAGGGGCGAAATCGGCGGGAGAGGGGCGTGTAACGGGGCTGGACAAGGTCACGCCAGGCTTGATCACCGACACCTGCAGCATGCCCCCGGTCTTGCATTCCTGGCCCGGCTTGCAAGGCTTGCCGTGTTCGGAGGGGCTTTTTGCATCGTTGCAGCAGTCCATGCCCATGTCGTCCATCATGGTCATCCCCGACATTTTCATCGGGCAAGCTTCTGCGGCTGCCTGCACCCCCGCCATCCCGCTGAGGGGAAGCGCCAGGCTAAGCATGAGAATGAGGCAAAAGCGCAGGTAGCGTTTCATGGGGTGGATATCAACTGATCAGCATTAACCCAAGATTAGCGTAGCCGGTAAATCTGTATGCCAGCCTTCCTTGGCGGGCACGCAGGTTTACTTTTGCTGCGACGACAAAGGCGGCGTTCGCGGTGGAATCACACGCTTGGACCCCGTCGCCTCGAACGCCGACGCAAAGCGCAACAGCGCCGAGTCGTCATAGGCACGCCCGGCAAAGGTCAGCCCCACCGGCATGCCGATATCGGCCATCAGGCCCATTGGCACGGTGACAGTTGGAACCCCCAAATGGCGGATGGCCAGATTACCGTTGGCCACCCACACGCCGTTGCTCCAGGCGATATCTGCCGACAGCGGATTTATATCGGCATCGGCCGGGCCTACATCGGCTACGGTCGGGAACAGCACGGCATCCAGGCCCAGGCGGTCCATCCAGTCTTCCAGATCGATACGACGGGTTTGTTCCAGGCCACGCAGGCCGTCGGGCACAGTGCTGATCTGATCCCACGGGGTAATCCCGCGCTGGGCCATGCGCACGTATTCATCCATGCCCGCCGCCAGTTCGTCTTCACGGTTGGGCAGGGTGCCCGGGTCGTGGGGGAAAATCAGCGAGCCATCGACGTCGGCCAGGCGGTTGAGTTTTGGGTCATCGTTGGCGCGCAGGAAGTCATCAAACGCCCAGGCTGACAGCTCCCAGAGTTCGTCATGCAGGAATTCCTTCGACACCAGCCCGCGGGTAAACACGGTCGGTGCGCCTGGACGGTCACCCTCGCAGTTGGAGACCAGCGGGAAGTCCACTTCGATCACTTCACCGCCCTGGGCTTCGATGGCCTGGCGTGCGGCTTGCCACAGATCGATCACCGAGGCGCGGGTGATAATGCGCTGCCCGGTGGGTCCGCCAATACCCGGTGCTTCAGCGGTGCCCGCTTCAGGGTCGGCATTGATATACATACGCGGCACACCAAAGCGCTTGCCGGCCAGGGCATCGCTGCCGACTTTGAGTTCTGCATACGAGGCCGGACGCACCGAAGCCACGCTCGGGATCGGCACCCAGGGTTGCAAGCGCCACAGGTCACCACGGGTGTCGGGGTCTTGCGCCACCACCACATCAAGCACTTCCAGCAGATCGGCCATGGTGCGGGCAAACGGCACCACTACATCCATGGTCGGGGTCAGCGGCCAGTTGCCGCGTACCGAAATCACCCCGCGCGATGGCGTGTAGGCACACAGACCATTATTGGAGGCCGGGCCGCGCCCGCTGGACCAGGTTTCTTCCGCCAGGCCGAAGGCCGAGAAGCTGGCCGCCGTGGCCGTGCCTGCACCGTTAGAGGAGCCGGAGGCGAAAGGTGCCGTCAGGTAGTCGGCGTTGTACGGGCTTTCGGCGCGACCATAAACTCCGCGCTGCATACCGCCATTGGCCATGGGCGGCATATTGGTCTTGCCCAGGCAGATGGCTCCGGCGCCGCGCAGGCGTTCGATGGTGAAGGCATCGCGATAGGCAACAAGATCCTTGAAGGCCGGGCTGCCTGACGCGGCAGTCAAGCCCTTGACCAGATAACTGTCCTTGGCGGTATAGGGGATGCCGTCCAGCGGGCCGAGGGTCTGGCCCTTGGCGCGGCGGGCATCGGAGGCTTGCGCCTCACTCAGCACTTGTGGGTTACGCACGATCACCGCGTTGAGCGCAGTGGGCGTGTTAGCGGTGTCGTAGGCGTCGATCCGTGCCAGATACGCCTGCACCAGCTCGACCGCCGTGGTTTGGCCAGATTCAAGCGCCGCGCGCAGTTGGGCTATGGAAACCTCGGTCACTTCAATCATGGGCTTACCGCTGGTGGCTGATGGGGAGGTCGCAGAGCTTATCGAATGTGCAGCCCCCTCAGCCAGCCCATGTCGCATTTGTTGTCGTAAATAAGCAGCCAATTCCTCGGTTTTTATCGATGTTTATCCGTATTTATGGCGGGCGCTCTTCAGAAATGGGCGGTTTTATGCTCTACAGCCGCTGCCAGAACGCATCGGCCTGCGGGTTACGGTTGTCCCGCCAGCGCACCAGGATCACTTCCAGATGGTCGGACTCCATATCGGGATACAGCCGCACCAGTTCTTTGCTCTCGATCAGCGGTGCCACCATGCTGTGGGGCATGCAGGCCACGCCCTGACCGCTGGCAACCATTGGCTTGAGGGCTTCTGAAACTGTCGCCTCAAACACTTGCAGCAGCCGATGAGGCTGCGGGTGGCGGTTGATCTGGGTACGCGACAGTTCATGCAACTGCGCACTGCGTGAATAGCTGAGCAGCGGGATCGGCGCGTCGGTCTGTGTGCAATGCGCGGCCAGTGCCGGAGTCGCCACCCAGTACAGCTCGTCATGACCCAGGGACTTGACCTCGAATTCACTTTGCCGCGAGTAAGGCGCGGTTTTGGTATCGCGGTAGAACAGGATGAAGTCGCAACGGCCCGACATTAGCGCCATGTAGTAATCATCGGTGCTGCGATAGCCGGTATCGATACGGGTAAACAGCGGCGCTTGCGGGCTGTTCAACTGGCTGATCCAGCCCGGGAAGAAGTTGCAGGCCAGGGTGTGCAGCGAGGCGAAGGTCAGCGGTCGGTTGAGCACCTTGACGCTTTGTTCGCAGTCGCGGGCCATGCGCACCAGTTCCACGGCATTGGGCAGTAGGGCTTCACCGGCGGCAGTCAGGCGCACCGGGTTGCGTTCGCGGTCGATCAGGGTCGCCCCCAGATGGGCTTCAAGCAATTGGATGCGTCGGCTTAACGCCGATTGCGAAGAGCCGCGCATGCTGGCTGCCGCCGTGAACTTGCCGGTATCAGCCAGGGCGAGAAAGTCTTCATACCAGTCGATATTCATAGGGTTATTCCAATATTCGATAGCGTGTCCAGCATAGTGGATCAATCGCCGCTATCCGGCCCATGTCTCTGTCTTTATTGTGCCCACAAGCGCCACCTGCCGTTGGATTGTGGTTGACAGGCATAACAAGAAGAATTCTGAAGGAACAATCATATGCACAAATTGAATAGGGTGAAGCTTTTACTTGGAGCGCCACTGTTGGCGCTGCTGGTGACCGGCACCCAGACCGCTCAGGCAGGTGTGCTGGATAAGGTCAAAGCCCACGGCAGCGTGCGTTGCGGTGTGGCAGGTGACAAGCCGGGTTTTTCGCTGATCGATGACAAGGGCCGCTGGACCGGTATGGACGTGGACTTGTGTCGCGCCGTGGCCGCTGCGGTGCTGGGGGATGCGGACAAGGTCGAGTACCTGACCACCACCGCGAAAAACCGTTTTACCGCCCTGGCCTCCGGGGAAATCGACATCCTGTCGCGGGCCGCCTCCTGGACTGCTGAACGCATAGCCAACCTGGGCGTGGACTTCACCACTGTGTGGTTTTACGACGGCCAGGGTTTTATGACCCACGCTGCAGATGGCATCCAGAAACTCACGGATCTGGATGGCGCCACTTTTTGCCTGTCGCCGGGCACCACCTCCGAGCAGAATCTGGAAGATTACTTCGGTCGCCGTGGCCTGACCTATAAAACCGTGGTTATCGAGAAAAGCCCCGAACTGTACGCCGCCTTCCAGCGCGGACGTTGCAATGCCATATCCAATGACTCTTCCGGTCTGGCGGCGCGCCTGGCGCTGATGAACAACCCCAAGGACTACGCACTGCTGCCGGAAGTGATTTCCAAGGAGCCGCTGGGTGCCTTCGTGGCTCAGGGTGACACCGTGTGGCGCAATATCGTGACCTGGACCGCCTATGCCCTGATGACGGGCGAAGAGTTGGGCGTGACCTCGGACAACGTCGACGAACTGCGCGGCAATAAAACCGCCTCGACCGATATCGCCCGTTTGCTCGGCACCGAGGGCACCATCGGCAAGTCGTTTGGGCTGGACAGTGACTGGGCCTATCGCGCCCTTAAACAGGTCGGCAACTACGCGCAAATCTATGACCGTAACCTCGGCCAGCAGACGGCATTGAACATTCCGCGCGGGCTGAACCGCAGTTGGAAGGACCACGGCCTGATGTACGCACCGCCGATCCGTTAAGGGGATTACTGTCATGTCGACCTATCGTTCGCCCAATGTGCGTCTGTCCAGTGTCTTGCAGCAGGGGCTGGTTCTGGCGCTGGTTGCTGCGGTGTTTTATCTGCTGGCCAGCAACGCCTCGCTGAACCTGAAGAACCTCAATATCGCTTCGGGATTCGGATTTTTGTCCCAGCGCGCTGGCTATGACATCAGCTTTTCGCTGATCGACTACACCCCGGACGCCACCTATGCCCGGGCCTATCTGGTGGGTTTGCTCAACACCTTGCTGGTGTCAGTGCTGAGCATAGTGCTGGCCACCTTGCTGGGGGGCGCCCTGGGCATGGCCCGGGTCTCCGATAACTGGTTGATCAAGCGCCTGAGCGGCACTTGCATCGAGTTTCTGCGCAATGTGCCGCTGGTGGTGCATCTGGTCTGGTGGTACGGCCTGGTGCTGGCGCTGCCCGGGGTCAAGCATTCGGCATCGTTGTTTGGCGTGGTGTTTTTGAACAACAACGGTCTCAATCTGCCGTGGCTTGAGCAAGGCGGCCAGGTCGGCTGGGGCTTGGCCCTGATGATGCTGGGTACGTTGCTGGCCTATGTGTTTTGTCGGCTCAAGGAGGCCCGTTCACCATGGCGCGGCTTTGCTTCCCGACGCTGGCCTGCGCTGTTGGCCGGGGCGGTGTTGTTGCCGATGCTGGTGTACGTCTTGAGTGGTGCCCATTTGCAATGGGAAGTGCCGGTGCAGCGCGGTTTCGGCTTCAAAGGCGGGATTACCCTGGTGCCGGAGATGCTTGCCTTGTGCCTGGCCCTGTCGTTCTACAGCGCCAGTTACATCGCTGAAATCGTTCGCGGTGCCATTGAGTCGGTGCATCGCGGCCAGTACGAAGCCGCCCGGGCGCTGGGCTTCAAGCCCGGTACGAGCATGCGCCAATTGATCGTGCCACAGGCGATCTACCCGATGATTCCGCAAATCACCAACACTTACCTGAATATCGTCAAGAACTCCTCCCTGGGGGTGGTAATCGGTTTTATGGAACTGGTGTCGTCCACCGGTGGCACCACCCTGAACCAGACCGGCCAGGCGATTGAATGCATCGCGCTGGTGATGGGCACCTACTGCCTGATCAGCCTGGTGATCTCTCTGGGGATGAATATCTACAACCACCGTATCGGCCAGAGGGGGCACTGAACATGACCGCAATGAATCAAGCACTGCCTGTGCCGCTGGCACCCCCGCGTTTGCCCTGGTCCGAGCGGGCCGTGAACTGGGCCCGCAGCCAACTGTTCCCCAGTGTTGGCCACAGCCTGTTGACCCTCGGCGTGATAGCGCTGCTGTGCTGGTGCGTGCCCGCCGCGCTTAACTGGCTGGTGTTCGACGCGACCTTTGTCGGCGACAGCGCCAGGGACTGCAACCCCAATGGTGCATGCTGGCTGCCGATTACCCAGCGCTGGAACCTGTTTGTCTATGGCTTCTATCCGCAGGCCGAACAATGGCGGGTGAGCCTGTCGCTGGTGCTGGCGGGAGCGGCTTTTGTCCTGCTGTTTTTCAAGCGTCTGGACCGGCGCCTGTTGCTGGCGTACCTGGCCTTGCTGCCGATCGTGATGTGGTGGTTGCTCAAGGGCGGGGCAGGGTTGCCGGAGGTGTCTTCAACCAAGTTCGCCGGGATGCTGGTCACGGTGTTTCTGGGCACTGCCGGGATGATTTTTGCCTTGCCGCTGGGGATTCTGCTGGCGCTCGGGCGTCGCTCGAAACTGCCAGTGGTGCGCATGCTCTGCGTGCTCTATATCGAACTGGTGCGTTCGGTGCCGGTGATCTCGCTACTGTTTATGGCTTCGCTGATGATCCAGCTGTTTCTGCCGCCGGATTCGGCATTCGACATCCTGGTGCGGGTGCAACTGGTGCTGATCCTGTTTACCGCTGCCTATATGGCCGAGACCTTGCGCGGCGGCTTGCAGAACCTGCCCAAGGGTCAGTACGAAGCGGCGATGGCATTGGGTTTCGGTTACTGGAAAACCATGGGCCAGATCATCCTGCCGCAAGTACTCAAGCAGTCGATTGCACCCTTGCTCACACAATTTATCGGCCTGTTCAAGGAAACCACCCTGGTGATGATTGTCGGTGTGCTGGACATCGTCGGTATCGCCATGAGCACCGCCGTTGCGCCTGAGTGGGTTGAGTACGGCCACGAAATCTACGTCTTCCTGGCGATCTATTTCTTCGTCATCTGTTTTGCACTGTCGCGCTATGCCCGACATCTTGAACAACGAATGGAGCAAAGCCGCGCATGATCATCAAACCCAAGGCTGATGCCGCCGCGATGGTGCGTATCGAACAATTGAACAAGTGGTTCGGCAATGCCCATGTGCTGAAAAACATCTCACTGAATATTCACGCTGGCGAGAAGGTGGTGATCTGCGGGCCTTCCGGTTCGGGCAAATCGACCCTGATCCGTTGCATAAATCAGCTGGAACAGCACCAGCAGGGCCTGGTTGAGGTGCTGGGTGAAGAACTCAATGGCAACCTCAAGGGCCTGGAGAGGATCCGCCGGCAGGTGGGTATGTGTTTTCAGCACTTCAACCTGTTCCCGCACCTGACGGTGCTGAAAAACTGCACCTTGCCGCAAACCTCCAATCTGGGCGTGCCGGAGGCTGAAGCCATCGAGCGTGCGCTGGGTCTGCTGGACAAGGTCAAGATGCGCGACCATGCCAACAAGTTTCCCTCGCAGTTGTCCGGTGGTCAGCAGCAACGAATAGCCATTGCCCGGGCCTTGTGCATGCAGCCCAAGGTCATGCTGTTCGACGAGCCGACTTCGGCGCTGGACCCGGAAATGATCGCCGAAGTGCTGGACGTCATGACCAGCCTGGCCCAGGAAGGCATGACCATGATCTGCGTGACCCACGAAATGGGCTTTGCCCGCAAGGTGGCGGACCGCATCGTGTTTATGGATCAGGGCGAGATCGTCGAAGAGGCACCGCCGGAGCGGTTTTTCTCGGCTCCGGAATCACCCCGAACCCAACGTTTTTTAAGCCAGATAATCAATCACGGAGTGCATGCACAATGACCCCTTCAATTGCGATGGCCCTGCATGGTGGTGCCGGTGTACTGATGCCGGGCATGCTCACCGAGGCCGACGAACAGGCCATTCACCAAGCCTTGCTGCAGGCTCTCAAGGCCGGTGTGGCAGTGCTGGAGCGGGGCGGCAACAGCCTGGACGCGGTGCAGGCCAGCGTGGTCGAACTGGAAGAATGCCCCTGGTTCAACGCCGGCAAGGGCGCGGTGTTTACCCATACCGGCAACCATGAACTGGACGCCGCGATCATGAACGGCGCCAACCTCGAAGCCGGTGCCGTGGCCGGAGTGCATCATGTGCGCAACCCGATTTGCGGTGCACGGGCGGTACTGGAGCACAGCGAACACGTCCTGTTGGCAGGCGCGGGGGCGGATCTGTTCCTGTCCGAGCAGCCCGGTCTGGAGCACGTCAGCAACGACTGGTACGACACCCCCTTGCGACGTCGCCAATGGGCTGCCCAGCAGCAACAGCCGGAAACCGTGTTGCTGGAGCCAGGCGGCATCGAGAAAAAATTCGGCACCGTGGGTGCTGTGGCGCTGGACCAACAGGGGCATGTGGCAGCTGCCACTTCCACGGGCGGCATTACCAACAAACGCTATGGCCGCGTGGGCGACTCGCCGTTGATTGGCTCCGGCACCTGGGCCGATGACCGCAGCGCTGCCATCTCGGCCACCGGCCACGGCGAGTTCTTTATGCGCACCGTGGTGGCCCACAATATTGCATCGCGTATTCGCCTGGTTGGCTCCAGCCTGCAAGATGCCTGCGAACAGGTGGTGCAGGGGGAACTCAAGGAGCTGGGAGGCAATGGTGGCGTGGTAGCAGTGTCACCTTGCGGCGAGACCGTACTGAGTTTTAACACCCCGGGCATGTACCGCGCCTGGCGCGATACCGGGGGCGGTTTGCACACCGCGATCTATGCCGAGGATGACCGCCTGCATCCTGCTTGAGTTCATTGACCCGTGGGGCGGCAGGAGACTAGTCTCGAACTCCTTTCGCCTCATGGAATGAACCCATGGTCACCTGCTACCTGCGTTACGTGATAGACCCGTACCAACTGGCCGAATTCGAGGCCTATGCCAAAGTGTGGATCCCGCTGGTAGCGAAATTCGGCGGGCAGCACCACGGTTACTTCCTGCCCTCGGAAGGCGCCAACAACATCGCCCTGGCCATGTTTACCTTCCCCAGCCTCACGGAGTACGAAAACTACCGTGAGCGCTCAAAGACCGATGCCGAGTGCATGGCCGCATTCAAGCTGGCTGAAGACAACCGCTGCATCTTGAGCTACGAGCGCAGCTTTTTTCGGCCGGTGTTTGAGTAAGCCCTAGAGGTATTCATCCCGTGTAAAAGTTGCGGTGTGCAGCTTTTACCTTGTCATTTGCCAGACTTGTAGTCGCTGCCGAAGGCTGCGATCGATTGCGTAGTAATTATAAAGCTTGGGTGGCATGGTTTAGAGGGGCCTCTCTGGCCACAACTTCATGCTGCTTGACTCCGATTCGAGTATTGGATAAATCCCGCGGGCTAGTTAAACAGTGAATATTTTTTGAGTGCGCCTTTAGACGATGCCTGGGTATTGTATATGTTGTAGGATAATTCTAAGTTATTTTCGGCGTTTTCTGACTTTAGATAAGAGTGGTCCTGCGCTGTTTGTAAGAGAGATCTGAAAATTTGGTGTTTTATTTGCGTAATTTTTTTCTTGCTACTAGTGTTTATTTAAAGTCCTCTGTGATTGAGATTCATGCATCTACTGTGTGGCTTTAAGACAATAGTGGAATGGTTCGTGCTGTGTACGCAGTCGGCGGGAGGGTAGGATGATAAACGAAATCATTGAGTCATATTTTTCCGATGCCGTGATCGAATCAGCGAAGAGGTGTGCTCAAAGATTAATCCAAAGCTTGCCGGATCAAAGGGTAATAAGAAATAATCGTGTGCTTCTGGCTTATGGGGGAGGGAAAGATAGTAGTTATATGGTTGCTTGGGTTATATATATACGAAATATTGTTTTGTCAGAGCGAGGCGAAACCTTCAGATTGAGGATAATAACTAATCGCCATGCGGGTATGAATCACAAGGTTATGGAAAATATTGATAATGTATATCGTTCATTAGGCGTTTACGATGATGACTCGATCGAGTGCCTGATTGCCGATGGTTTGTTGATTCGACCTTTTGAACGTTATGTGGTGATGCCTGAAGTTGTCAGGCTTCAAAATCGTACAAATGTTCTGATGAGTGGGCACCGATTTCAAGCAGATGCACGGTCTACATTTTGTAATGCGTGTAACTTAAGTATGATGAATTCATTCGGCATGGCTGCACAGCTGAATGGGGGCGTTGATGTTATTGTTACGGGAGACTCATCAAAAGAGCAAGCGGCATACTTTGCCTGGGTGCGCCACCTGTCACGACTATTCACTACTGGAAAGCTTGATAAGGCTCGGGGTTTCTCTAGCTTTTTAAAAACACTTGATAGTGTAGCGAATGGCTATTTTGAAAGTATTTATGGGCCAGGCAATGTAACGTCAGAGCATCGAATTGCTTATGAACTAGTGGGTGATCCTGTATTTTTTAATATTTACCAGGATACTGCTTACGACTCAGGTGATCACTGGGAACTTTTAACTGAGTTTCTGGGTTTTGATTTTGATGAATTGATGTTCAGTTTTTCCGAGTCTGACTGTGGTAACCCTACACTCATGGCTCATATTCGGGGGTTACGGGCGGAGACGCTTTTAGGTCGTAGCTATAAGGAGGGAGTTCGAGAATACGCCAGCTTTGCAATAGGACTTATGAAACAGAAAGATTTCCCGCTTCACTTGATCTCCGAAATGGCAGCTCGCTACGAAAATGACACGGCAATAAATGAGCAACGTGCACGGGCAACAAAATTTGCAATAGATGCTTACGATCTATCAACGCAACAGTTGATATGTATGATTTATTCTCCGTTCACAGAAGGTGGGAAAAATCTTGAAGAGTATAGGGCTCAACAAAATTTTGCGCTGCCACTACCTGCTATTCATTGCTTGCTTCAAAGCAATGTTGACGGTTGCTCAATTTTGCAGGCAAAGTTAGAACAGATTTCAGGTTTGAGTTTGGAGCAACTTCGTCAACTCTATGGTAATTGCTTGGTAGCCTCCTTACTTGAATCTAAAGCTGATGACCCGTTGTCTAGGGTTTTACGATACGACCCCCATAAAGCTATAGTGCAAGTTAAAAATGATCGTTCACGATCAGGAAGTGTAGTAGAAGTTATCTCTGGTCGTTAGCGGGTGGTCAGTGAGTGATAGTAACTTAATTGTGAGCGTGTTGCTGGTTTGAATTGGTCAGCCTTATGGGTTCAAGGTTCGACAAGGTCTGCGGGTAGTTAAATCAAGCAGCTGGAGTAGATTCCAATGTGTAGGATGATTATTGCTTGTGGGGAATTTTCTGTAGCAGATGTCATAAAGGCTGCCCGTGCCATGGCTGCTGGTGAGATTATCAAACATGATGGCTCGATTAAGCAACATCCTGACGGATGGGGTTGTTTGTGGATAAGTAATGGCCAGGTTAGGGTACTGCACGGTGACGATAATTTTGTTGAAGCTTCTTCGAGGGTAAAAATTTTAGATGAAAATATTGAATTTTTAGCTGTGCATGTGCGTCATGCTACATTGAGCAAAAATATGGGAGTTCAATTTTCCCACCCTTTGCATCGAGAGAGTGGGGGTATTAGTTGGTATATGATGCACAATGGTTTCATGCCTACCGTCTATCATCATCTTGGTCTATCAGTTTCCAGTTTTGATTCGGCAGAATACCTTGAGTATATAGTTGGTGCGATAGAATCATTGGCAGGTATAAGTAAAGAGTGCTTGGTGAATAAGCTAGCGCAGCTTTCACCGGGTGGTAGTTCTGGTAATTTCTTTTTAATGACTCAATATAAAGCTTGGGTGTGGCAATGGTTTCCTGAACAGACTTCGTGTGCTGAGTATTTCACAATGAAGCACTATGCAGGCGATAAGGTTGAATATATTTCATCGGAAATTATTCCGTTCTTGGGTGGGGCGTCTGAATGGCGTGCTATGCAGAATGCTGAATTATATGAACTGGAACTAAGGGGGTGAGGTGTGAACGAACCTGCTAAAGTAAAAATAATTACCCCCGACATGTCGACAGAACCTACGTGGTTGGAGGATGTTATTTCAGCAAAAGTGCCCGTACTTGTGTTTCGGGGCTTTTTGCTACCGGCTATTAATCTGCGCTTGGTAAGTGATCTGAAACGTTGTGCTGAGTGGGTTCGTGTTTCGACATATTTAAATGCCACGCTTACTACTCTGGGGCCCTATCTGGCAAAATATACATCATGTCCTGACGAATATTTCAGGCAGGCATCAGTGATTCAGCCCTTGCTGCCTCAGTCCTTGGTCAGTATGAGGTGCAATATCTATCAGTTGGTAAAGCAATGGCTTCAACTAAAATCTTTGAAGACTGCTGTAGAGCCAGTATGGGGTGAGTATGCTGGTTCGGTTGTGAGATTTCATGCCAATGGTATAGCTAATCCTTTGCACAATGACAATATCTCGCGTGACGCTGTAGGCACTGAGTTAGTGGTCTCGAAAATAGTTCAACAACTTAGCTGTGTCGTATGTTTGCAAGAGTGTACCAGTGGTGGGGTTTTACGGGTTTTTAAGAAGAAATGGAGAGTTGAAGATGAGCGTTTCAAGTTTAAGTGTGAGCTGGGTTATTCAGGTGGCGTAGTTGAAGGTTATGGTTTTTACGAGTTTAGTCCGCAGGTCGGCGATGTTTATATCTTTAACCCTAACTTCTATCACGAAATTGACCGTGTCTGTGGCGCCACACGAGTCACGCTTGGTTTTTTTTTCGGCTTAACCGACCAATGTGCCCGACAGGCTATTGCTTGGAGTTGAGTGCGATTTTTGTAGACGGTTTATTCGGTTTTTTGTAGTTATTCTGCGGGGTGATTTTATGTCTGTGAAGGATATGTTTCTGGCCCTTTGTGTGGTCTTTATTTGGGGGGTTAATTTTGTTGTTATAAAAGTTGGGCTTCATGAAATGCCTCCTTTTCTCTTGGCGGGACTTAGGTTTTTGCTCGTTGCTTTTCCTGCGATTTTTTTTATAGGATTGCCTAAAATTCCTATAAGGTGGCTATTTGCGTATGGTTTGACTATAAGTTTTGGGCAGTTTTCTTTTTTGTTTCTCGCTATCAAATTGGGTATGCCTGCTGGTATCGCTTCTTTGGTTATTCAGAGTCAGGCTTTTTTCACAATATTTTTTGGCGTGCTCCTGCTTTCAGAGCGGTGCAAATGGAATCATATTGCAGGGGTTTTAGTCGCCTGTATAGGTATGTACCTGCTTGCAGGAGCGAGCATGAACACTCAAGGCAATGATTCTATTACTCTGGGGACTTTGCTTTTGACACTAGGTGCTGCTGTGTCGTGGGCGTTAGGCAATATAGCTAATAAAATCATACTGCGAAATAATCAAGTGTCAGGGATTGCTTTAGTTGTTTGGAGTTCTCTTGTGACCGTTGTGCCATTCTTCGTTTGTTCATGGGTGTTTGAGGGGGGGGCTCAAGTGCGAGAGAGTTTGCTAGGGGTTTCTGCCAAAACAGTGGGGTCATTAATATATCTCTCGTTTTTTGCTACTATATTGTGCTATGCCGCATGGGGGTATTTGTTGGGTCGTTACGAGACATGGCGAATCGCGCCACTATCTCTTCTGGTCCCAGTCGTAGGCATTGCGAGTGCGAAGTTATTATTAGATGAAATGCTGTCCGGCGAGCAAGTTCTCGGTGCGTTTATTGTAGTTTTAGGGTTGCTTTTAAATACGTTTGGCAGTCGTTTCTCCCTGGCGCGTTGGGTTCGGGGTTAAGTCATGTTATGGCTTGGATATTAAGTGTATAGGCTCTTGTGTGTGAAGAATAAAAAATATTTATATTCTAATTTGCCGGTCATTGAGTATTATTAATAGGTAATTCGATAATGGTAGTTGCCTCTCCTAAACCTCGAAAGAAAGTAATGATTTTATGTGCGGGTGACGCGAAAAGTATGCGTTTAGGTCTTTCTGATTTTAAGCTGTCCTCAAAATTTTGGCGTCAAGTTGAACGAATTATAAGCGAACTGCCCGAATCTGTGAAATTGACTTGGATAGGTCAAGAGGTAGAGTCATTTAATGGCTGCTCAATAATGTCTCCTGAGTATTGGCTGGTTCTGCGGGAGTGTATTATCAAGGGCGGTTGCAGGAGCTGAGTGCAACACGGTTATTGAATTGAAGCCGGAGCATCATGCCGCATAGCCAAGGCTTCCTGCATCACCTCTCCCATGACTT
>NZ_JBUZTQ010000030.1:0-58950 GCF_055408445.1 Pseudomonas sp. B414
ATTTTGTGGGTGCCACACACCCTGTGGGAGCGGGCTTGCTCGCGAAGGCATCACCGCGGTTTGCCAGACTGACCGCGCTGTCTGCATCGCGAGCAGGCTTGCTCCCACAATAATCTCAGCAAGTTTTGAGCTTTGTGGGTGCCACACACCCTGTGGGAGCAGGCCCGCTCCCCCAAAAAAACCACATTCAAGCGTCCTCAATATTAACCAACCGGCGCATATGCACCCGGTCGTAGTACTCCTCCCCCACCCGAATCGCGCAATCTTCCAGCCCCGACTGCGCAAACCCGCAACGTTTGTACAGCGCCAGCGCCGCAGGGCTACTGGCGCTGACGCTGAGTTGAAGCACTTTGATTTCCGGCTCTTGTTCGGCCAAGGACAGCACTGCCTGCACCAGATCTTCACCCAGCCCTTGCCCGCGAAAATCCTTGGACACATACAAACCAAACAGGGTGGCCATATGCTGGGCATCTTCCCAGGGCTCGAAAGCCAGGCCGACAATCCCCACCAGTTGCGAATCGACAAAGGCACCAAACAGGGTACTCAACTCATCATCAAGCTGTGATTCCCACCAACTCAGCGGCAATTTCTCACGCCGAGTAATGCTTGAGACAAACGCCTCAGGGTGCAGTTCGTAGGCCTCCAGCATCAGCTGGCGATAGGCCTTGGCGTTTGAGGGGGCAAGCAGTTCTATAGCCATTACACGTCCAGATCATGCGGTTTTACGTTGTTCCAGCATCAGCCTCACTGCCAGTGCAGCCAGCACACAGCCCATCACATAACGCTGCGCGGCCAGCCACAGCGGATTGCGCACAAACCACACGGCAATGCCGGAAGCGAACAGCGCAATCAGCAGGTTAACAGTGAAGCTGACGCTGATTTGAGTCAGGCCCAATACAATACTCTGAGTCAACATCGAACCGTGCTGCGGGCTGATAAATTGCGGGAAAACCGACAGATAAAACATCGCCACCTTGGGGTTCAGCACGCTGGTCATAAAGCCCATCAACACCAGTTTTGATGATGAGTCCGGTGCCAGCTCCTGTGCCTCAAAGGGTGAGCGGGCACCAGGCCTGACCGCTTGCCAGGCCATCCACAGCAAGTACAGGGCACCGGCCCACTTTAGTGCTTCATAGGCCATCGGCACCGCCAGAAACACTGCCGTGAGCCCCACTGCCGCAGCAAACATATGCACAAAAAACCCGGCCACCACCCCAAGTAATGAGGTGACCCCGGCCTTGCGGCCCTGGCAGATCGAGCGCGAAATCAGATAAATCATGTTCGGACCCGGCGTCAACACCATCAGCAGGCAGGCCGCTGCAAAAATCAGCAAGTCATGGCTCGGGATCATGGCGCAGCCCTGGTCAGCAACGTATTGCGATAAAACGGCAAGACCAGATCCCGGGTCAAAGGCGCCAGTACCAGGCCACCATCACCGTCAGGGTCGATCCATTGCACTTCTTCAATTTCCGCAGCCGGGGTTACAGGCTCGCTGATCTGCAGCAGAAATAACTCGGCCTGCACCTCAAAACCCGGTTCATTGACCGCGGGGGCGGCAAAATGGCCCAGGTACACAGCGCTGGCAGGGTCGATCACCAGCGCCAGTTCTTCTTCCAGCTCACGGGCCAGCGCACTGACAGGCAATTCACCGGTTTCGATCTTGCCACCGGGCTGCATAAAGGCCTGAGTGCCGCGTTTGCGCACCAGCAGGGTTCGACCATCGGGGCCGATCAATACTGCAGCGGCAATACGAATGGTCTTGGGTGTTACCTCGGTGAAGTGTTCTAGAGAAGTCACAAAAATCAGCCAGCCAGGTAGGAAGTGCACAAAGGATCACATGCCTCAGCGAGCCTGAAAATACACAGATGGCACTTTTACCCTGACGTTCTGTATGAAGCGCCCGACTTTGGTCGGGATGCTGCCACAGATGAAATCCCGTTCAATGAATAATCTGACAGGAAGATGGCATTTGCGTGATACATGACCAACACTCCCCCCTGCAAACCTCCGACTCAAAGAGAGGGTTCTATTGTCCTTTTTCTGTTCTCAACCACTTCAGGCGTCACCGCCTGACGGAACAGACCAGCCTGAAACAGGAAACCGTATGAGCCTGTCACTGCTAAGCCGTTATGCGTTTTTTGCATTCTGCGTCATCTTCACCCTCGCCAGCCTGCCGTTTATGCACCATGAGTGGTTATGGCCCTTTACCGCCATTACCCTTGCCCTGAGCCTGCTGGGCATTTTCGACCTGCTGCAAAGCCCCCATGCGGTGCGCCGCAACTACCCGATCCTGGGCAATATTCGCTATCTGGTGGAAGCCATCCGCCCGGAAATCCGCCAGTACCTGCTTGAGTCTGACAGCGACGCGCTGCCCTTCTCACGGGCTCAACGCTCGCTGGTGTACTCGCGGGCCAAGAATGAAAGCGCCGATAAACCCTTCGGCACCCTGGTTGACGTCTACCAGCCCGGCTTTGAATTTATCGGCCACTCCATGCGCCCGGCCCCGCTGACCGACCCCACGAGCTTTCGCATCGTGGTGGGTGGCCCACAATGCAGCCAGCCGTACTCGGCGTCGATTTTCAATATTTCAGCCATGAGCTTTGGCTCGCTCAGCGCCAATGCCATTCGCGCCCTGAACCAGGGCGCCAAGCTCGGTAACTTTGCCCACGACACAGGGGAAGGCAGTATCAGCGCCTATCACCGTGAGAACGGTGGTGACCTGACGTGGGAACTGGGCAGCGGCTACTTCGGCTGCCGTACCGCTGACGGGCGCTTCGACCCCGAGCGCTTTGCTGCCCAGGCCCGCACGCCACAAGTGCGGATGATCGAGATCAAGATGAGTCAGGGCGCCAAACCGGGCCACGGCGGTATCTTGCCCAAGCACAAGGTCACCGAGGAAATTGCTACAACCCGTGGTGTGCCGATGGGCGAAGACTGCATCTCGCCTTCGCGCCACAGCGCATTCTCAACGCCGATAGAGCTGATGCAATTTATCGCGCAGTTGCGTGAGTTGTCCGGCGGCAAACCCGTAGGCTTCAAGTTTTGCCTGGGTCATCCCTGGGAGTTTATGGGCATCGCCAAGGCCATGCTGGAAACCGGTATCCTGCCGGACTTTATCGTCATCGACGGCAAGGAAGGTGGCACCGGCGCCGCCCCCGTGGAGTTCACCGACCATATTGGCGCACCGCTGCGCGAAGGCCTGTTGTTCGTCCACAACACCCTGGTGGGTCTGAACCTGCGGGACAAGATCAAGCTCGGCGCCAGCGGCAAGATTGTCAGCGCCTTCGATATCGCCAGCGTCCTGGCCATTGGCGCCGACTGGGCCAACTCGGCCCGTGGTTTTATGTTCGCCATCGGCTGCATTCAATCGCAGTCCTGCCATACCAATAAATGCCCCACCGGCGTGGCTACTCAGGATCTCCTGCGCCAGCGTGCCCTGGTAGTGCCGGACAAGGCCCAGCGGGTATTCCAGTTCCACCGCAATACCTTGAAGGCCCTGGCCGAGATGCTTGCCGCGGCCGGCCTGGAACACCCGGCACAACTGTCGGCCAAACACCTGGTACGCCGTATGTCCGCTACCGAGATCAAACTGTTCTCGCAACTGCATGTATTCCTCAAGCCCGGCGAACTGCTGACCGGCGAGGTCAATGGCGAATTCTATTCGCGCATGTGGCAAATGGCCCGAGCGGACAGTTTTGAGCCCAACGATATTGCGGCAGCCTGAATCGCTTGCTGCTGACACCGGGTGGGAAATGACCACCCGGTTTGGCTGTTAATACAGTGCAGGTATTAGATATATATATATCAGGACTAAATACTTGCTTAACCGGACACCAGCCCTATCCACTTTTTAGACTTTTTAGCGCCCCACTTCCTTTATAAACTCAGGAGACATTTAACAATACGGATATTGACCCATGCCAGATACCACTCCGGCTCTTGATGCATCAACGTCGCCTGCCCCCGACCTGCATAAAGTTGGTATACACCATGACTTTATCAAAACACATGCTGCGTCTGTACCCACGCACTTGGTAACGCATTTAAACAGCCTCACCTTCAATCTGCCTGAATGGTTTACCAAGGCAACACGCCAGCAGCGTCATAATCTTAAATATTCGCAGCATCTGAATCAGCAATCGTTTGGCGCCGTCAGTCATTACCTGGATCAAATCAGCACCGTAGAAGCCTTTGCAGCCCCCTTGCTGGAGCGCGGCATAAAAGAGAAATTCGGTATTACCTGCGACGTCAAAAAAAACGTCATCACCATCACCACACTTAACTGGTTCACCAAAGAAGTTGAACGTTCGACCACCCAAACACTTCTGCAAGCCGCGCTGCATAACTTTACCGCCGACCAGGCCGAACCCGAGGGCATCCCGAAATACTCACATTTGTGGGACTACAAATCACGCAGTTCCAGCGGCCCACCCCCCAAAAGGATAGATATCGAGCCGGTAGATTTTGCACGCCTGTGCCGTGAACTGGATATCGGCGGTCAATATCAAGCTCACCTGAATGCTCTGTTCAACCCACCCGACACGTCTGAAAGAACACGACTGGAACAAGCCTTTATCCAGCATGAACGCAACACTTTAAGGCTGCAGGCTGATATTGCCCTGATTAAAGGGGACATTGCTCAAAGCACACACTCAACCCTGATCAACTACTGCAACAGCGACAACCCCCCATTATTCAATGGACGGCCACTCACCTGTCACTCGCTGGCTCTGGACGATATTCATTTCAGCTCAATGATCCTTACCCACGGCACCCCCATCGAGGCCGATCGTCGCTGCATTGTGTATATACCCGGCGACCCGATAAGTTGCCTCAAGGAATACCCCAGCGCCCGGCAGGCAGCTGCCGGATTGATGGACAAGCTGAAAGAACAAAGCTACCGGAATTTCTTTGTCCAACTGGCACCACAATACCAAAAACTTAAACTGACAAAACGTTTGAACAACCACTTTATCAATGATGTTCGCGACCCGTTTGAAATGCAGTTCAAGCCGATCCAGCACAACCTGTTTGACTACTTGTACACGCAAAAAAAACAGCAACTCTTGCGCGACGCTTACTTTCTGGCAGTGCCTACAGCGGCTATCAACCGACTCTCCCTGATTGAGCGTGTCGAACATTATTTCGATGCAGCACTCAATGTGCTTAATGTGGCGGCACTGTTTATACCCGGCCTGGGTGAGGTGATGGCCGTGGTCTTTGCCGCGCAGGTCATGACCGATATTTATCACGGCATTGAAGCCTGGGAGCAAGACGAACAAGCCTTGGCCTGGTCCTACACCAAAAGTGTGCTAATCAACCTCGCCTTTGTTGCAGCCGCCGGGAAACTGACCAGTGAAGTGGCCAAACCGGCCCTTGTTGAAAAATCCCCCTTTGTTGAAGAACTGGATGTCATCACCACGCCAGAGGGTAAAACCCAACTGTGGAAGCCCGACCTCAAACCCTATGAGCACGACATCAGTTTTGACTCATCGACAAAACCCGACAACCAAGGGCTGTATTACCGCGGCGATAAAAACTACCTGAAACTCGAAGGCAAGCATTATCAAGTTGAAGCCGCTGCCGATGGCAGCTATCACCTGCAACATCCTGAAATCCCGGATGCCTATGCCCCGTTAATCACCAGCAACAGTCAAGGCGCCTGGGTGCATGAAGCAGAAGAGCTGACACGCTGGGACGAACCCACTTTTGTACGACGCCTGGATGCTGCACTTCACGACCTGAGCGACAAGCAGGCTCTCGACATGCTGCATGCCGCCGACGCTGATGCAACCCATCTGCGCCAGACCTTTATCGATCAGCAGCCGCCTCCTGCACTGCTGGACGATTGCATCCAACGCTTTGACACCAATCAAAACCTGGATCACTTCATCGCCCAGATGCGTGCCGCAAACATGAATGCCGATCCGTCCCTGCAACTACGAGTGCTGACGGCCCCCGCTATATGGCCACGCACCAAAGCGTTGCGCATCGTCGACAACGCTGGCAAGACCATCGCGGAATACGGCACCCACGCCACTTTACACTTGCCCGTTATTCAAGTGCTCGACAGCCAGGTGCGCCAGGGGGAACTGTTCAAAACCATACTGCAATCACTTAACACCGATGAAATCAGATCCCTGGTCGGACCTGATCCGCTCACAGGTGGTGTGGTGTACGAACTTGACGAACAAGTCCGGCAACTGGGCCTGAGGATTGCCGAGCACAGCGAACAGATGCGCGAGTACTTGTTCGCCTCCCAGTACGGCCTGACCCAACACTCCGACGACCCTCTGGTAAAACGCCTGGTCGATACCTATCCGCTACTGCCGCTCAGCGCAGCCAATGAGATGATCCGTGCTGCTACATCAGCCGAAATCTGGCAGTTGGCGGATGGCACCCGTATCCCCCTGCGTCTGCAGGAAGAAGCCCGCACATTTGTTGAACAGACCCGACTGATGCGCGCGTACGACAGCTATTTCTTTGGTTACAACACCACCGCAGATACGCAAAAACTGATTTTGCACAGCCTTGAGCGGATGCCTGGCTGGCCCACCAACCTGCGCCTTGAAGTGCGCGAGCACAGGCTTTCCGGACGCCTGCTGGACCATGTTGGTACGCCAGACGCGCCGGTTCGTAAAGTACTGGTCAAAGAGGGCAACCGCTACAGCACCTACAACGGCCACGAACAAATGTTGCACGGTCTGGATGATATCTACGCCTCGGTACTCCATGCGCTGCAAGACGAGCAGCGTGCCGCGCTGGGCTTTCCCCATACAGGCCAGGGTCAGGCGTTAAAAGAGGCGTTGACCGCTCGGGGGCCGATGGACCGCCAAACATTGAGACGGGTATTGGGCATTCAACCCACCACCCTGAAAACCGAATCGCCGCTGCAACTGGCCAAAGGCCGTGAAGGTTACCCTGCCGTTGAGGTAGAGCCCGCACGCTGCGGCCGCGCGCCTTTTGCCTGTTTCCCGGCAAACCCGAGACGGATCAGGCACCTGAAGTCCAAGCTGTTCCCCATGCATACCAATGAAGTTGTTGAGCGGTTTCTGGAACTTGAGAGTCTCTACAGCCGTGCAGGCCTGTCCCGGCTTGAGGCCCTGAACAAAGAGTTCAAAGACCTCAAGAACACCCTCGACGACTGGATCAGCGGGCCGCTGGAAATGGTTCAGGTCAGCGAGAACCATATACGTCCCGTCCATATCAGCGACAAGACCCGTGTTGCCAATAAAATCATCCGGTGCTGGCAGCGAAGCTCCGGACTCGGCGGAGAACACCCTGGAGCCAGGCTCAATATCAGCGATATCAACCTCGCCAAATTGCCCGTTCTCAATGCCGACTTCAGCCACGTCACATCATTGCAAATGAACGATATGTATCTGCATGGCAGCATCGATTCATTCCTCGCTCACTTCCCCAATCTGCAAGAGCTGAGATTTGAATCGGCGCACTTGAGAGAACTCCCGCAATCACTGTTTAACCTGCAGGCGCTGAAACAGCTCCACCTGCCGTACAACCGGATCACACTCACATCTGAAGCCGCAGGCAAGCTGGCCACCCTGAAGAATCTGCGGATAGTCAACCTGAGCAACAACCCCCTGGGCGCCATACCGGATTTCAGCCAAATGTCGGAGCTGGCGCGCCTGAACCTTAAAAAAACCGGACTCAGCCAATGGCCAGCAGGCGTTGAGCATCTGGAACGGCTGACACACCTGGATCTGCGCGAAAACAACCTGACAACCCTGCCAGAGGGCTATTTCCAGATACCGGCGCAACGGCTGGCAAACACATTTTTGCACGACAACCCCTTGGACCATTCGACCTTTGAAGCGGTCAATGCCTACAGAACCCGCCTGGAACTTCCCCTTGAGTCACGTGTGCATGCGCCAGCACCCAGCCTGCGGGTCAATTTATGGCTCGATCGCACTTTGAGCGAGTCTGAACGGGCACTTAAAACAGACCTTTGGGCAGCATTGGAGGCAGAACCCCATTCCGAAAACTTCTTCAGGGTCATTCGCGACCTGGTCGCTTCAGCGGACTATGAGCGCGACCGCCAACAGTTGACCGAGAGGGTCTGGAAAGTACTGGAAACCACTGCCGAAGACGCTGGGTACCGGGAAGAAGTGTTTGCAGCATCCCTGGAAAACGAAACCTGCGTTGACCGCACTTCGACGATTTTCAGCCGTTTCGGCTTCAAGTTTTTACTGCGCGAAGCATTGCTGGCTGAAGGCAGTACTAAAGAAACCAAATTGCTCAAGCTGATGAAGGGCCGCGTGCGTTTACTCGAACTGGACGATATTGCCGAAACGCAAATTGCCTTGCAGAACCATGCCTATGAGACGGCCGTGAGCGAAGGCGTACTGTCGCCTCTGGAAATACAAAACCTCAAACCTGACGAGCTTGAAGTGAAGCTGATCTATCAAGTGGATCTGGCGCAACGCCTCGAGCTGCCCTGGCAACCGGCGCATATGCGATTCCGGGATCTGGCCAAAATATCCCCGGCACAAATCGAGGAGGCTTATGAGATTGTATTGAATCAGGAAGCCATACCCGGTTACATGACCAAAAAACTGCTTGCCGAAGGCATCTGGCGCGACTTTATCGAGTCGGCTTACAGCAGCGAAATCAAGAACACCAACGTACTGCTTGAACAACGTCATCACGACCTGGAAGCACTTCAGGAAAAACAGCAGGAGTGGGTGGACACCATGGGCAGCGATGACACCCAGGCGCGGGCCCTGCTGCAAGGTGAGTTAAAACAGCTGGCACAACGGCTGGTTATTGATGAGGCCAGAGTTTTTACCGGCGAGCCGATGGCGGATGCCGATTATTACGACGAGCTGGAAAAACTGGACCAGCAGAAAAAGAAAACCCTGGAGCGCATTACCCAACGAATCCTTAATAAAAAACCTCTGGAAACCATTCTAGAAGAGTGATGGCTACCCTTCGGTAACAAATCGCTACAATCCACGGGCTTTGCATTCAGGCCCTATAACCGTCACCCTGCGCGCCGCCAACAGGTGGCGCGCATTTACCACTGCGCCCATTTTTTATTCAATCTTGATCTGAGTACTCGCCGTGATACTTAACGGACGCGACCACCGCATCGATTTCTTTCGCGGGCTGGCGCTGATTTTTATTTTCTGGGATCACATCCCGCACAACCCGCTGGCAGAACTGACTGTGCGCAACTTCGGCCTCAGTGATGCGGCGGAAATTTTTGTGTTTCTGGCCGGTTATGCGGCCGTGCTGGCCTACGGAAAAATTGCTCAACGCGACGGGTTTATGGTCGCCAGCGTAAAAATCCTGCGCCGCGCCTGGGTGCTGTATGTGGTGCATATCTTCCTGCTGGCGGTGCTGATGGGCATCGTGTTTTATGCCAACAGCCACGTTGAAACCCGGGACCTGGTGCAGGAGATGGGCCTGCAGTATTTCCTGAGCAACCCGCAACAGGCCCTGACTGACGAGTTGCTGCTGCGCTTCAAACCCAACCTGATGGACCCCCTGCCGCTGTATATCGTGCTGTTGCTTGGCTTGCCGCTGGTGCTGCCGGTACTGCTGCGCAAGGCCCTGTATGTGGTGACTGTATCCCTGGGGCTATACCTGCTGGCGCCGGTGTGGAACCTGGCAGCGCAGGAAGGCGGGGTGTGGTTTTTCAACCCTATGGCCTGGCAGTTCCTGTTTATTCTGGGCGGGGCGGCAGCTATTCACGGGCAGCGTGCCAAGGCTCCTGAGACACGGTCATTGGCACGCCAGCCTCTGTTTGTGGCAGCAGCGGTATATCTGTTGATCACCGGTTTGCTGGCCCTGTCATGGAAATGGCCACAGTTTCACGACGCGCTTATGCCGCTATGGCTGGGAGAACACCTGTATCCGATCAGCAAGACCAATCTGTCACCGGTACGTTTGCTGCACTTTTTGGCCCTGGCTTACGTATCGGCAAAAGTGGTGCCCCACAGTGGCTGGCTCAACAACTGGTTTGCCCGCCAGACCTGTCGCATGGGCCGCTATTCACTGGAGGTGTTCTGCCTCGGTGTGATCCTCGCGCCACTGGCCGACATGCTCAATGCCCTGGGCGGTGACGAGTTCGTCATGCAGCTGTTCAGTGCCTTGATGGGCGTGGGCATCATGGCCGTGCTGGCCGCCTGGCTGGACTGGAACAAACGCTTGGGCATACCTGCAAAGGTCACAACCAAACCCTGAATGTCAGTCATAAAAAAACCGGTCAACAGACCGGTTTTTTTATGTGCAGGCATTCAGATCAATTGACAGATTGGCCATCAGCCGCTGTTGATTGAGTCGGCTGCAGCTTGAACACATAGAACAGCACGGTCAGCAGGATCAAGAAAGCCGGGCCTACAAACAGGGCGATTCGGGTTTCTTCGAAGTAGGCCATAAGCCCTACTACCATCAACAAGAAACCCAATGCCGCGTAAGAACTGTACGGATATAGCCACATACGGTACTTGAGGGCTGCGGCTTCCTGCGGGCTCAGGTTCTTGCGGAAACGCAGTTGCGCCAGCAGGATCATCAGCCAGGTCCAGATCGCGCCAAAGGTCGCAATGGCCGTTACCCAGACAAACACCTTCTCCGGTGCCATATAGTTAAGCACCACACCCAACAGCAACACAGCAATCGACAGCAACAATGCCTGACGCGGCACACCGTTTTTCGCGGTGGTGGCAAAGTTGGCCGGAGCCTGGCCGTTTTGCGCCAGGCTGTAGAGCATGCGGCCAGTGCTGAAAATGCCGCCATTGCACGACGACAAAGCCGCCGTAATGACCACGAAGTTGATAATACCAGCCGCCGTCTTGATCCCCAGACGTTCGAAGGTCATCACAAACGGGCTGCCCGATGTGCCGATTTCGTTCCACGGGTAGATCGACAGGATCACGAACAGTGCGCCCACGTAGAACAGCAGGATGCGCCAGAACACTGAACCGATTGCACTCGGAATGGTCTTTTGCGGGTTCTTGGCTTCACCGGCAGTCAGGCCGATCATCTCGACACCGAGGTAGGCGAACATCACCATTTGCAGGGACATCAGCACGCCCTGGATGCCATTAGGCAAGAAGCCACCGTGGGCCCAGAGGTTGGAAATACCCAGGGCAACGCCATCATTGCCGAAACCGAACGCGATAATGCCGATACCGCCGAACACCATCGCAATGATGGTGACGATCTTGATCAGGGCAAACCAGAACTCGAACTCACCGAACGCTTTAACTGCGATCAGGTTGATCGAACCCATGCTCACCAGTGCCGCCAGAGCCCAGATCCAGCGCGGCACATCGGGGAACCAGACGCCCATATACACCGCCACTGCAGTGATTTCGGCAACACAGGTCACCAGCCACAGGAACCAGTAATTCCAGCCGGTCAAGAAGCCAGCCAACGGGCCAAGATAATCCTGGGCGTAGCGGCTGAACGAACCGGCTACCGGGTTGTGCACGGCCATTTCGCCGAGTGCGCGCATGATCACCAAAATGGCCAGGCCACCGATGATATAAGACAGCATGATGGCCGGACCGGCCATTTCAATAGCTTTGGCCGAGCCCAGAAACAGGCCTACGCCGATACAGGCGCCAAGCGCCATCAGGCGAATATGGCGTTCGCCCAGTTCGCGTTTGAGGGGACCGCCTTGCACGCTGTCCGCGTGGGGCTGGTGGTTGCCGACTGGCATAAAAGTACAACCTCGTATTGTTATTGGGTATGCATCAATAGAGCGCTCGAAAAGACCGGCGGATCACCCGTCTTGCCTCCTGATCAGCCCAGGCTTTGTAGGCCGTTAGATCAAAAGAGAAATGCCCTACTGAGATCGGCGGCGAGTATTGCACAGGGTTGGTGCACAGTCATGCCCCTACCTAGGACCTATTTACCTGTCGCGAGGGCTCTATCCCTACACTTACAAGGGAGATCCAATTGGCTACGGCAAGCGAATCCGGCATCAATGGAAGCCATAAACAAACCATTGCCTACAGAATTATCAGATAAGGCGCACAAAATTTTCACCTGCATCCGCCAGCGTCTACGCTTCTATCAAGCGCAACCAAGATGCGTACGTGGATCTGTCGACTATGGGCGTACTGTGGAACTCCAACTCCAGTAAGACGACGGTGTCATCAGCAGTAATGGACGATGCTGTACCCCCGCCGCAACCTCCTGAGCCAAGGCGTTATGGGTGGCTCGTGTTCGGGCTGATCGTACTGGCCGCATTGGTTGTGCTCGGGTTGGTGATTGCCCAGGAGGTGCGCAGCTCCAGGCTGCAAGCCCGTGAGTTCAGCCGCTTTGCCGCGTCCCTGAGCTATTCGATGCACGCAGGGCCCAGCGACGCGATGCTTTATCCCGGTGACGGCCCCTTCGATAAGCGCTTGGGGTACAGCGCATTGGGCGACTTTCTGCCGCGTCTTTTAAAGCGTGACTACGTCATCACACAACAAAGCCGCTTTTCGCCAGCGCTATTGAGCTATAGCGAGAAAGGGTTTTTCGTACCTTATTCGGAAAAAATCCAGACCGGGCTCTCGATCACCGATTGCGCAGGCAGCTCGCTCTATCAATACAATTACCCGCAGCAGTTGTATTCAAGCTTTGCCAGCATTCCCCCACTGGTGGTTCACAGCTTGCTGTTTATTGAAAACCGCGACTTGCTCAACCCTGAGGAAGCCCAGGCCAACCCCGCAGTGGACTGGCCACGTTTTGCCATGGCCGCCTACTCCCAGCTCGCCAAGCTCCTGCACCTGCCGGGGCAATCCGCAGGTGGCAGCACCCTGGCCACCCAGCTTGAAAAGTATCGGCACTCACCCGATGGGCTGACGCTGTCGGGAGGCGAGAAACTGCGCCAGATGGTCTCGGCCAGCGTGCGAGCGTATCAGGAAGGCCCGCAAACACTGCCCGCCCGGCAAAAGGTCGTACGCGATTATCTCAACAGCGTGCCGCTGTCGGCCGTACCCGGCCACGGTGAAGTCCACGGCATGGCTGAAGGGTTGCGGGTGTGGTACGGCGCCGACTTCAATCAGGTCAACCAGCAGTTGAGCAGTACCGCCACTGATCCAAAAAGTCTGGCACTAAGAGGCTTGGCCCTGCGCGAAGTGCTGTCATTGATGATTGCCCAGCGCAGGCCCTCACACTATCTGGCCAGAGGCCGTGACGAACTGGCACAACTGACCGACAGCCATATACGCCTGCTGGCGCAAAACAACGTGATCGACCCTGCCTTGACTGCGGCTGCACTCGCCAGTCAGGTGACCTACCGCGACTGGGCGCTTGCGCCGACCATGCAGCCGAACGAAACCAACAAAGGCATCAGTGTGGCCCGCAGTCGACTGTCCGCACTGCTCCAACGACCGCTGTATGACCTCGATCGTCTTGACCTCTCGGCCACCAGCACCTTGCAAGGCGATTTACAGGGTCAGGTCAGTGACTACCTGCGCCAATTGGCAGACCCCGCCTTTGCAGAAAAAATCGGCGTGCTGGGCCCTTACCTCTTGACCCCTACCAGCACTGCACAAGTGCGCTACAGCTTTACCCTGTTCGAACTCACCCCGGACGGTGCACGCGCTCGGGTACAAACTGACAGTACCGACCAGCCCTTCGATATCAATGAGGGTAGCAAGCTTGAGCTGGGCTCAACCGCCAAGCTGCGGGTACTGACCACCTACCTGCAAATCATTGCAGAGCTGCATGATCGCTATGCCGCCCAATCCGGCGCCACACTGAAAAAAAACCAGATCAAGGATCAAGACCCTCTGACTCGCTGGGCTCTGGGTTATCTGATCGAAAACCCCGGCGCCAAACTTGCTCCCATGCTCGATGCCGCACTCAACCGCGAGTATTCGGCCAACCCCGACGAAGGCTTCTTCACCGGTGGCGGCATGCATCGCTTTCACAACTTCCGCAGCCAGGACAATAACCGCGTCGCAACGCTGCGCGACTCGATACGCGAGTCGATCAACCTGCCCTTTGTGCGCCTGATGCGCGACGTGGTGCGCTACACCAGCTATCAGTCACCCACCAGTAACGCCGAGCTGCTCAGTGACGACCGTAACCCGTTACGCCAGGAGTATCTAAGCCGCTTTGCCGACCGTGAAGGCACGACGTTCATGCTCAAGTTCTGGAAGAAGTACCGCGGCAAAGACTCCAAGGCCCGCCTCGATACTTTCCTCGACAGCATGCACCCTACCGCCATACGCATATCGGCAGTCCATCGCTATCTGTTTCCCAGCTCGGATCAGGCCACCTTTAACCGGTTTGTACGCTCACACCTGAGCAGCGACAAAATCACTGACGAGCGGCTCACCAAACTCTATCAAGGCTACGGCCCCGGGGCCTACAACCTGCCTGATCAGGGCTACATTGCCAAAGTCCACCCGCTGGATCTGTGGCTGCTGGGGTATTTGCTCAACAACCCGCAGGCCACATTCAGCCAAGCAGTCAGCGCCAGCGAGCGTGAGCGTCAGGAAGTTTACAGCTGGCTGTTTAAAAGCCGGCACAAGAGCGCCCGCGACAGCCGCATCCGCACCATGCTGGAAATCGAGGCTTTCCTCGATATCCATCAACGCTGGCAGAAGGTCGGCTACCCCTTCGACCATCTGGTGCCTTCCCTCGCCACCGCGCTGGGCAGCTCCGGGGATCGTCCGGCTGCGCTCTCCGAGCTGATGGGGATCATTCTTAACGATGGCGTACGTTTGCCGGTGTTACGTATCGATACCCTGCATTTTGCCGCCGATACCCCCTACGAAACCCGCCTGGTCAACGACCCCGACAAAGGTCTGCGCGTCATGCCAAGCGAAGTCGCCACGGCCCTGCGCGAAGCCCTCTCACAAGTGGTGGATGCAGGTACCGCGCGCAGGGTTTCAGGCAGTTTCAAACTCGACGATGGAACACCACTGGCCATGGGCGGCAAGACGGGTACGGGTGATAACCGCATCGAGAGCATGGGAGCTGGCGGAAGGATTCTCAGCTCCAAGTCGATCAACCGTACTGCAACCTTCGTGTTCTATATCGGCGAGCATCACTTCGGCACCTTGACCGCCTTCGTACCGGGGCGCTCGGCCGAGGCGTTCAAGTTCACCTCGGCGTTGCCGGTGCAGGTGCTCAAGGGCATGGCACCGATCCTCACGCCCTACCTGCAACCTGGCACCAACACCTTGTGCACTGCGCCAGCGGCGGCACAAACCGTAGCGAAGTAACCCCCTTAACATTGCCACACCTACAACCCCTGCGGAATGATGAGAATCATTACCGTTCGTCGCCTGCCTTTAGACACTTCTTAAGATATATCTTAAGTTGTATCTAACTTGCAGAGAGGACGAAGAGAAAATGAGAGAACATCATCCCCACCACCGCGAACATGGCGCGGGTCAAGACGGTTTCGAAAAACGCACCGGCCGTGAACGCGGCGGGCGCGGCCCCCGAGTATTCGCTCCCGGCGATTTGAAATTGCTGCTGCTGGCGCTGATCGCCGAGCAGCCTTGCCACGGCTACGACCTGATCCGCCAGATCGAAGGCCTGTTCGACGGCGCCTACAGCCCGAGCCCCGGCGTGATCTACCCCACCCTGACCTTTCTTGAAGAAAGCGAAATGATCCAGGGCGATGCTGAGGGCGGAAAAAAACGCTATTGCGTGACCGACCTTGGCCGCCAGTCCCTGGCTGATCAAGCCATTGCCCTGGACGGCGTGCGCATGCGCATCGATGTCAGCAAGCGCTCTTTGCGCGGCCATGACCGCCCCGCCGAAATTCACGAGGCCGTGCACAACCTGCGCCACGCCCTGCAAATGCACCATGGTCGCTGGAGCCCGGACGAGATCCTGCGGGTACGCGACTTGCTCAACAACACCGCCAAAGCCATCGTCGATGGCCCTGTCACTGCCCAGCCTGCGCAGGAGAACGCTGAATGAATGCCGCAAACCCTCAGACCATCCACCGGGTCATGCATGAAATCAAACGTCGCAAACTTGAAGTGCTGCGGGTGGTCGAGCTGACCCCGCGCATGCGCCGCATTACGCTAGGCGGGCCTGAGTTGGCGGGTTTTATCAGCCTGGGCAGCGATGACCACGTAAAGCTGTTCTTCCCCCAGACAGTCGAAGAACAGGCGGCACTGGAAAATCTGCAATTGAGTGCCGGGCTCAAAGGCAACGTCATGCCGCCCATGCGCGATTACACCCCGCGCCGTTATGACTTGAACACCTTTGAGCTGGATATCGACTTTGTGCTGCACGGTGACGGCCCTGCCGCCAGTTGGGCTGCTCAGGCTCAGCCGGGCCAGTACCTGCATATCGGCGGGCCACGGGGTTCGATGGTGGTGCCGGATATCTTCGACAGCTACCTGCTGGTCGGTGATGAAACTGCATTGCCAGCCATCGCCCGCCGCCTGGAGGAGCTGCCTGCCAATCGCCGTGCCCTGGTGGTGATCGAGGTAGAAAACGTCCTCGAGGAACAACCGCTCAACAGCGCGGCCTCGGTCGACGTGATCTGGGTGCATCGCGATGCGCCGGGCGAGGACCTGCTCAGCACTGTTGAGGGGCTGAAGATTCCGGCTGGCGAGTTGTACGCCTGGGTCGCCACCGAAAGTGCACTGTCACGCAAAGTACGCAGAGTGCTGCTGGACACCCATGGTTTGAATGAAGAGTTCGTCAAAGCTGTGGGCTACTGGCGCCTGGACGACAGTACAGAAGAATAAGAAACGCTGTGGGAGCGGGCTTGCTCGCGATACAGGCGACGCGGTTTATAGGCCAGACCGAGCCGATGCTATCGCGAGCAAGCCCGCTCCCACAAAAGCACGCGCAGTATCAAGGCTGTTGCGCGCGCCACCGGTCCACCGCCACCACAAGCAGCGCCACCGCCACAAACCCCGCCAAAATCCCGCTCGCATTGATAAACGTCTGCGCATAGCCCAGCTTTTCAACATCCACAAACGGGTACGGGTAAACGCCCAGCAGATGCCCGCGCAGCAGGATATAAGCGAAGTACACCAGCGGATACAGCATCCACAACCCGACATGACTCCAGCGCAACACGCCTTTGGGCACATAGAACCACCAGTACAACGCGTACAGCACCGGCATCACATCGTGCAGCACTTCATTGGCCAGCCATTGCAGGCCTTCGGGTTGCCAGAGCTGGCGCAGCAGCAGGCTGTACGCCGCTCCCACCACGATAATGCTGACGGCAATGCCACTGGCGACCCACGGCTGCAAGAAAAACGCCCTGCACCTGGACGGCCGGGTGTCTGCTGCATAGGTCAAAACGATGGCCGCCAGGGTGTTGGTGATAATGGTGAAGTAGCTGAAGTAACTCATCAGCCCGCCCACCAGACTGGCGCCACTTTCCCAGCGGGCAAACAGCACCAGCTCAAGCTGAATCGCCAGAGCGCCCCAGCCCAGTATCGCCATCACCGCGCAAAGCCTGTGCTTTGACAAAGCACTCATACGCAGATCAAAGCTCGCGTTTGCTGCGGGCGTACTTCACATACAGCCGCTCTACCTTTTCCCGCGCCCATGGTGTTTTACGCAAAAACGTCAGGCTCGACTTGATACTCGGGTCGCTCTTGAAGCAACGAATATCAATGCGCTCGGCCAGCCCTTCCCACTCGTAATGCGCCACCAGCGCAGTGAGGATCTGTTCCAGCGTCACGCCGTGCAATGGGTTGTTGTTGGGTTCAGTCATGCCTGGCCTTTAAAGCAAAAGAGAGAAAGCCGCGCACCTTAGCCGAGCACCTGCTCAGGGGGAAGTGCATTCGGTACAGGGCAAGTCTAGCGCTGACTCAAGGCCGGAATGAAAGTTCCGCTTGGACAGCATTAAAGTGATGTTATATTGTAACTATAACTTTCATATTAAAGAGCGCTCAGCGCCGCTTTCTTTCGTCACCTTGCCAAGGAACTTGCAATGTCCTCCCCTGCTTTCCCGCTTCACCTGCGACGACTTCGACTTACCCCGCTCGCTACTGCTCTGTTACTCGCCTCCCCGGCCTACGCCCTCGAACTGCAACCCCAAGTCATTACCGGCAACCCTCTGGGCAACAGCCAACTGGCGTCGCCGACCACCGTACTGGAAGGCGATGACTTGACCCTGCAACAGCAAGGCAGCCTCGGCGAAACCCTTAACAAACAGCCTGGAGTGTCGTCTTCCTACTTCGGCCCGGGCGCCAGCCGACCGATCATTCGCGGCCTGGATGGCGACCGTATTCGTATTTTGCGCAATGGTGTCGGCGCGCTGGATGCTTCCTCGCTGTCTTACGATCACGCCGTGCCGCTGGACCCGGTCAACGTTGAACGCATCGAAATCGTGCGCGGCCCGGCGGCCCTGTTGTACGGCGGCAATGCCATCGGCGGCGTGGTCAACACCTTCGACAACCGCATCCCCACCGCAGCCATCGACGGTATTCACGGTGCCGGTGAACTGCGTTACGGCGGGGCAGATACCACGCGTAGCAGTGCGGGCAAACTGGAAGCCGGTGATGGCACCTTCGCCCTGCACCTGGATGCCAACGCCCGCGAGTTCAATGACCTGAAAATCCCCGGCTATGCCCGTAGCCGTCATGCCCCTGAAAGCGAAGACAGTGACGAGAAAAAAGGCCGTCTGGGCAACAGCAATGGCCGGCAGGATGGCGGCGCAGTGGGTGGTTCCTACACATGGGAAGACGGTTACGCTGGCCTTTCCTACAGCACTTATGACGCCAACTACGGCTCACCTGCCGAGCAGGATGTACGCATCCGCATGAAGCAGGATCACTACGCCTTCGCTTCAGAAATGCGCAATCTGCAAGGCCCCTTCAGCTCGCTGAAAATCGACGCCGGATACACTGATTACGAGCACCGCGAAATCGAGGGCGGCGAAGTCGGCACCACCTTCAAAAACAAGGGTTACGAAGCCCGCGTTGAAGCGCGTCATGTGCCGATCGGCCCGCTCGAAGGCGTCATCGGCGCTCAGGTCAATCGCAACGAGTTCTCGGCCCTGGGTGAGGAAGCTTTTGTACCGCAGACCGACACCAACAGCGGCGCACTGTTTGTGCTCGAAGAATGGCAAGCTACCGAGCACCTCAAGCTCAGCCTCGGCGGGCGCCTGGAACACACCGTGGTCGACCCGGATGCCAAGGGTAACGAGCGCTTTGCCGCCGCCGACAGCTCGCAGAGCTTCACCGCGGGCAGCCTGTCATCAGGGGCAGTCTTCACCCTCACCCCGATCTGGTCGCTGGCCGCCACATTGGGCTACACCGAACGCGCGCCAACCTTCTATGAGCTGTACGCCAATGGCGCCCACGTGGCCACCGGTACCTATGAAGTGGGCAACGCCAATCTGTCCAAGGAAAAAGCCGTAGCCAGCGATCTGGCCCTGCGCTTTGACAACGGCACCCACAAAGGCAGCGTGGGCGTGTTCTACAGCCACTTTTCCAATTACATCGGCTTGCTGAACACCGGTCGTACGCTTAACGACGAAGGTGAACCCGACGCAGACGGCATCCCGGAGTACACCTATTCCGGAGTGCGGGCGCGCTTCACCGGCTTTGAAGCCAAAGATCACTGGAAGCTCGGCGAAAGCGCCTACGGCAAGTTTGCTCTTGAACTGTCAGGCGACTACACCCGCGCGACTAACCTCGACACCGGCGAGGCCTTGCCACGCATTGCCCCGCTACGCCTGAGCAGCGGCCTGCTGTGGGAACGGGATCGCTGGCAAGCACGTATCGACGTCGAGCATGCCAGCAATCAGGGCCGCGTACCGGCCAATGAATCCGGCACCGATGGCTACACCACCTTGGGCGCCAGCGCCGGTTATCACTTCGATGTGGGCAGCAGCCAGTGGCTGGCATTTGTCAAAGGCGATAACCTGACCAACCAGACCGTACGTTATGCCAGCTCAATTTTGCGAGATATTGCACCTGCCCCGGGGCGTGGCATTGAGTTCGGTTTGCGCACCACGTTCTAAGCAAACTCGCACCCACCTGCAGGCGCTGGCTTGCCTGCGATGCAGATGCCCCGGTCTGTCAGGTAAACCGAGGTGATCCCATCGCGAGCAAGCCCGCTCCCACAGGTCCGCAGTACACACATAATCTGGCTCCATACATAATCACCCTGTGGGAGCGGGCTTGCTCGCGATGGCGATCGACGCAGTTCTTCAGATAAACAGCGACGTTTACATCGCAGGCAATCCCGGCCGGGGATCGGGGCTAAAACCACAAATTGGCAATGTTTTCTAAACGCCGCGTCTAGTGCGTATTTCCCGCTAAAAGCCCCGAACATGAGACAAAAAGCCCCTGAGACGAACCGTCGCAGCACACTGTTACCGAATCAGAAATGATCCATGTCACTTAAAGTGCTGTTTCTAAACGTTTCAGGGCTTTATCATTTCCGCATAAAGGGCTGAAACGATTCATTCCGCCCTTAAATCCTGAAGTGCAAGCCCTGCCTCCAAAGACAGCGCTACCCACTGCCACAGCCATACCTATAAAGACTCACTACCTCGACCTATGTCCACATTCCTGAACTTGCGCAAACACAGCGCGTTGCTTCCTGTTGCCGGGCAAAAAGCCCTGACGCTGATCGGCGGCATTACCGCTCTGGGCCTGGCCTCCTGCGCACAGGCGGCACCGGCCTTCGACACCGACTCCAAGTGGATGCTGGGTGATTGGGGCGGTACCCGTAGCGAACTGGAAAAACAGGGTTACGCCTTTTCCCTCGACTACGTGGGCGAAGTGGGCTCGAACCTGCACGGCGGCTATGACCATGACCGCACGGCGCGCTACAGCGACCAGTTCGGCCTGGGCACCCACCTGGATCTGGAGAAGATCCTGGGCTGGGAAGATGCAGAATTCAAACTGACGATTACCCATCGCAGCGGCAATAACATCAGCAACGACCGCATCAACGACCCGCGCGTTGGCGGTTTCACTTCGGCCCAGGAAGTCTGGGGCCGCGGTCAAACCACCCGCCTGACGCAAATGTGGTACCAGCAGAAATTCTTCGACCAGAAGCTCGACATCAAGGTCGGCCGTTTCGGTCAGGGCGAAGACTTCAACAGCTTCCCGTGCGACTTCCAGAACCTGGCGTTCTGCGGCTCGCAGGTCGGCAACTGGGCTGGCAGCATCTGGTACAACTGGCCTGTCAGCCAGTGGGCACTGCGGGTCAAATATCACCTGACCCCCGAGCTCTACGCACAGGTCGGCGCCTATGAGCAAAACCCGTCTAACCTGGATCGCGGCAACGGCTTCAAGCTCAGCGGTAGCGGCACCCAGGGTGCGGTACTGCCGATTGAACTGGTATGGACGCCGAAAATTAATGGCCTGCCCGGGGAATATCGTGCGGGTTACTACTACAGTAATGCCAAGGCAACAGATGCTTACAAAGATGCCAACGGCCAGCCGGCAGCCTTGACTGGCGAGGCGTATCGCAGCAGTTCAAGCAAACACGGGATGTGGCTGGGCGTGCAACAGCAGCTCACTACCCGCGCCAGCGATCAGTCGAGGGGCTTGAGTGTGTTCGCCAATGCCACCCTGCACGACAAGAAAACCAACGCCGTGGACAACTATGTCCAGGCGGGCGTCGTCTACAAGGGCGTGTTCGATGCCCGTCCCAAGGACGATATCGGCTTTGCCATGGCCCGGGTTCACGTCAACCCGGCTTATCGCAAGAACGCCCAGGCCACCAATCAGGCCCGCGCCATCTACGATTTCGACAACCCGGACTACCTGCCACCCCAGGACACTGAATACAGCGCCGAGCTGTACTACGGCGTGCACGTGACCAACTGGCTGACTGTTCGACCGAATCTGCAATACATCCGTCACCCGGGCGGCGTCAGCCAGCTGGATGACGCGCTGATTGGCGGCCTGAAAATTCAAAGTTCGTTCTGACCAACGGACTGCGACAGCAACCTTGAAGGTTGCGAGCAAACACCTATTTAGCTGATTCACTCCCGCGTCGGTTCGTCTGTTAAAGACCCACCCTCGCGGGAACACCTCAAACGCAACGGAGAACCACACTATGAGCACTGAAGGTGCTTTCAGTCGAAGCCGCCTGCTACCGAGCCTTCTCGGTATCTTGCTGCTGCTAATGGGCCTGGCCATGTTGGCCGGGGGTATCAAACTGGTCACGCTTGGCGGGTCGTGGTACTACCTGCTGGCCGGTATCGGTTTTGGCTTGTCGGGCGCACTGCTGATTGCCGGGCGCCGCGCTGCACTGGCCCTGTACGCGCTGACGCTGTTCGCCAGCACCGTATGGGCACTGATGGAAGTGGGTCTGGACTGGTGGCAACTGGTGCCACGTCTGGCCATGTGGTTCGCCATCGGTATCGTCCTGCTGCTGCCGTGGTTCCGTCGTCCGGTTCTGCGCGGTCAGTCGGCCCCTCTGGCTACCGGCGCACTGAGCGTTGCCGTAGTCCTGGCAGGCGCTGCTGCACTGGCCAGCCAGTTCACCAGCCCGGGTGAAATCAAGGGTCAACTGGACCGTGATGCCGTACCCGGCATGACCAACGCTGCGCCGGCCATGCCCGATGGCGACTGGCAGTCCTACGGTCGTACCGCCTTTGGTGACCGTTACTCGCCGCTGAAAGAAATCACCCCTGAGAATGCCCACAAGCTGGTTCCAGCCTGGACATTCCGCACCGGTGATATCCCTGGCGAAGGCGATCCCGGCGAAACAACCGCCGAGAACACCCCGCTGAAAGTCAATGGCATGCTGTATGTGTGTACCCCGCACAGCCAGGTGATTGCCCTTGACCCGGACACCGGCAAGGAAATCTGGCGCTACGACCCGAAGCTCAGCACGCAGAACGCTGAAAACTTCAAGGGCTGGGCCCACATGACCTGCCGCGGCGTGACTTATCACGACGAAAATGCCTACACCAAAGCCAGCACCGAACAGAGCGCTGCCGAGCCTGCTGTCACATCCAGCAACTCGTGCCCGCGTCGCCTGTTCCTGCCGACTGCCGACACCCGCCTGATCGCCCTGAACGCCGACACCGGTAAAGTGTGCGAAGACTTCGGTGACAATGGCGCGGTAGACCTGCGCAAAAACATGGGCACCTTTGCCCCGGGCGGTTACTACTCCACCTCGCCACCTGCTGTCACCAAAGATCTGGTGGTGATTGGCGGCCACGTGACCGACAACATTTCCAACGACGAGCCATCAGGCGTGATCCGTGCGTACGACGTACGGACCGGCAAGCTGGTCTGGAACTGGGACAGCGGCAACCCTGAAGCCACTGCACCGATTGCTGAAGGCGAAATCTACACCCGTAACTCGCCTAACATGTGGTCGATGTTCGCGGTCGACGAAGACCTCGGCATGCTTTACCTGCCGATGGGCAACCAGACCCCTGACCAGTTTGGCGGTAACCGTACCGAAGATTCCGAGCGTTATGCCGCTGGCATCACTGCCCTGGACATCAACACCGGTAAAGTCCGCTGGTACCGTCCGCTGACTCACCATGACCTGTGGGACATGGACGTAGGTGGTCAACCAACCCTGATGGACCTGAAAACCGCCGATGGCGTGAAACCGGCCCTGCTGGCTTCCACCAAACAAGGCAGCATCTACGTGATGGACCGTCGCACTGGCGAAGCCATTGTGCCGATCACCGAGATTCCTGCCCCGGGCGGCGCTGTAGAAGGTGATCACACTGCACCTACACAGCCACGTTCGGACCTCAACATGATCCCGCCGGTCCTGACCGAACGTGACATGTGGGGCGTGACTCCATTCGACCAGATGCTGTGCCGGATCAACTTCAAATCCCTGCGTTACGACGGCATGTACACCCCGCCATCGCTGCAAGGTTCGATCGTATATCCAGGCAACTTCGGCGTGTTCGACTGGGGCGGCATCTCGGTTGACCCGGTTCGCCAGATTGCCTTCCTGAACCCGAGCTACATGGCTTTCACCTCCAAGCTGGTTCCGCAGGCCGACGTGGCTGCCATGGGCCCGCGTAAAGGAGAAACCTCCGGTGTTCAACCGAACAAAGGCGCACCTTACGGCGTGATCCTGGAGCCTCTGTTGTCGCCACTGGGCCTGCCTTGCCAGGCACCGGCGTGGGGTTATGTTGCTGCAGTCGACCTGACCAACAACGAAGTGATCTGGAAACACAAAAACGGCACCGTGCGTGACAGCTCGCCGGTTCCGATCCCGTTGTCCATGGGTGTTCCAAGCCTGGGCGGGACCTTCACCACTGCGGGCGGCGTAGCCTTCCTCAGCGGTACCCTTGACCAGTACCTGCGTGCTTACGATGTCAGCAACGGCAAAGTACTGTGGGAAGGTCGTCTGCCTGCTGGCGGCCAGACCACTCCGATGACCTACACCGGCAAGGACGGCACTCAATATGTGCTGGTCATGGCGGGCGGTCACGGCGGCCTGGGCACCAAAAAAGGTGACTATGTAATGGCGTTTAAACTGGCTGAGTAAGTCTTACGGCTGGTTGTGAAAAAGGCGGCTATCGAGAGATAGCCGCCTTTTTTTGTGCTCAAACAATCGCCCGCAACTTCGATACCCAGGCCTCGAACGCCACGGCATCCATCGGCCGGCTTATCAGGTAGCCCTGGGCCGTGTCACAGTGCCAGCGCTCCAGCAGTTCGAGGGTATGCTGATGTTCCACCCCTTCGGCCACCACCTTGAGCCCCAGGTTATGACTCATTTCGATGGTCGATCGCACGATCACTGCGTCTTCACTGGTTTCGTCGAGGTTGCGGATAAACGATTGATCGATTTTCAACTCCTGTACCGGCAGGCGCTTGAGATGCGCCAGCGACGAGTAACCGGTGCCGAAGTCATCCACCGACAAACTGATACCGCCGTCGCGCAGCTTTTCGAGCACGCTGAGTGAGTGCTCGGGGTCGCGCATGGCTGTGCTTTCGGTGATTTCGAATATCAGTTGCTCGGCCGACAACTGATAACGCTTGAGCAGACGCTCGACGGTTTTCAACAAATTGTCACCGTGCAAATCTTCCGCCGAGATATTCAGCGACAGTTGGAGATGCAAGCCCTTGTGGTTCCATTCGGCCAACTGGCGGATGCCCTCCTCCATGACCCAGCCCGTCAGCAAGAACATGCTGCCCGTGCGCTCGGCCAGCGGGATAAATTCCGCCGGTGAAATCATGCCCAGTTCCGGGTGCTGCCAGCGCAACAGCGCTTCGGCCTGGCGTACATGGCCACTGCGGATATCCAGTTTTGGCTGGTAATGCAAAAGCAGCTGGCCTTCGCTCGCGGCACTGCGCAAGTCCCTGATCAGCTGGATTTGCCGTTGATGGGCCAGGTCGCGATCCTGCTGATACACCTGTAGATAACCTGGCAAGGTTGCAGCATCACGGCGTGCAATCGCAGCACGGTTGATAAGCTCTTCGGCGTTCTGCCCATTGAGCGGGTACACCGCAATGCCCATATAGACTTCCAGCGACACTTCATGGCCATCGATGCTCAGCGGGCGTTTCAGTAGCGCGTACAACCGATCGGCCATCGCCACGCCTGCATCGATCTGAGTGCTTTCAAGCAATAACAAAAATTCATTGCCGGTGATGCGGGCCGCCGTATCGCGTTCGCGCAAGGTGTCGAGCATCACGTGGGCGGATTCGCGCATGATCAACTCCCCGCCCCCGGGGCCGAAACTTTCATTGATCACACGATAGTTTTCGATGCCCAGATAGATCAACACCACACTGCGCCTGGCGCTGATGGCACTGCCCAGGCGCTCCATGGCCAGGGTGCGATTGGGCAAATCGGTGAGCGGGTCATGCAGGGCGTTATGCGCCAATTGTTTCTCACGCACGGCAATCCCGCTTTGCATGGCGTTGATCGCCTTGGCCAGAAACCCCAGCTCGTCCCTGCGCTTGAGCTGCACCGGGGTTTCGTAGTTGCCCCGGCCAATACGCTGTGCAGCTTCTGCCAGCAGGCTGACCGGGCGCGAAACTGCCCGCGCCAGCCACAAGGCACCCAGCAATGAAGCCAGCAGGGCGCCCAAAGAGATCAACAGAAACTTGCGATCCAGCGAGTCGAACGCCTGCATTGTCTGATCCAGGGGGCTTTGCAGCACCGCCATCACCTGGCCGTTTTGCGGGTCACCGGAATTGGCCAGTTGCAGTAATTGCCCCAAATAGCGTTTACCCTGGATTTCGCTGTAGTGAATCTTCGAACCCGGATCGTGTTCGTGTACAAACTCAATGATGCTCGCACTCATCCAGTCCGGCTGAGTGCCATTCAACATCCCGCTTTCACCTTGCTTGACCGTCAAAAACGAAACGTCAAGGTTACTCAACGAACTCAACTCGCGGGCGAACACATCGTCCATCGGCATTGCCGAGACCACGCGCACCACCGGTAAAGGTGCCAGCACAACGCCTTGCACCATCATGTAAGGCCGCCCCTCAAGTACGCCGATGAGCATTGTTTGAGAGCCGCGACGTGCCAGTTTCAAAGCCTTGGTGTAAGGAAAGGCGTGCTCTGGCGGCAGGCCTTTGAGGGTACTGGTGAGGATCATGCCATTGAGATCCAGCACAAACAGCTCACTGCCGCGAAGGCTGGACTCGAACTCCACCAGGGCGCGCTGTATCAGCGAGGGGCTGCCGTTGATTGCCGCTTCGCGGAAATCCGAGTCGTTGGTCAACCAGTTAAGGCCGTACTGGATACGACGCCAGCGCAGCTCCATAAAGCGCTCAAACACCCGGGCACCGGTTTTGAGCTGCTCTTGCGCCTGATCGCTGGCCACGGTAATGGTCACGGTTTTAACGGCGAAGTACACCGCGCCAATCACCAAAAGCAGGAACAAGGCAAGAAACAGGCTGATACGTGCCTGAAAACTGTTGCGCAACCTCATGCTGCGCCCTCAATCCATTGAGTGAATGCCAATGCCCACATAAGCTTTCCCTCGACTTCCTTGAGAAAGCCAAACGAATGGCCTTCCAGTACATTTCTATTGTTATGGATCCAACTGCTGCACACAGAAGATCACCCAATAAATAGGGGCCGTCTACTGTCAAGTTGTTGGCGACAAAGGCCTAGCGCACGGGGGTTTGGCGGATTGTTTCTGCAATCGACGGGTAAGCGGCTAAGCGGGTTTCTTCTCCTTACACATGAAAATCTGTTCACCATTGAAACCACTGGCACCGCGCCCCATCTAATACCCATACCCAATTGCGCAGGTGCCCTATGAGCGACCAGCAAGAATTTCCGGATAACACCACTGAGTACACCGATGTAGAACACACCGAATCCGAACACCAGCCACATTCTGGAGGGACTGAATTGGCGTTGCCTGAGCAGAATCTGCCGGACAAGGTTTACATCATCCCGATCCACAATCGGCCGTTTTTCCCGGCACAAGTGCTGCCGGTCATCGTCAATGAAGAACCCTGGGCCGAAACCCTGGAACTGGTCAGCAAGTCACCCCATCACTCCCTGGCGCTGTTTTTTGTCGACACCCCCCCTGATGACCCTCGCCATTTCGATACCAAAAGCCTGCCGGAATACGGCACGCTGGTGAAGGTGCATCACGCCAGCCGCGAAAACGGTAAATTGCAATTTGTCGCCCAGGGCCTGACCCGCGTGCGTATCAGCATGTGGCTCAAACATCACCGCCCGCCCTATCTGGTGGAAGTCGAATACCCGCAGCAACCCAAGGAGCCCACCGACGAGGTGAAGGCTTATGGCATGGCACTGATCAATGCAATCAAAGAGCTGCTGCCGCTCAATCCGCTGTACAGCGAAGAGCTGAAAAACTACCTCAACCGCTTCAGCCCCAACGATCCGTCACCGCTGACCGACTTCGCGGCGGCGCTGACCTCGGCCACCGGCAACGAGTTGCAACAGGTTCTCGACTGCGTGCCCATGCTCAAGCGCATGGAAAAAGTGCTGCCCATGCTGCGCAAGGAAGTCGAAGTTGCGCGCCTGCAAAAAGAGATTTCAGCCGAAGTTAACCTTAAGATCGGCGAACATCAGCGCGAGTTCTTCCTCAAGGAACAGCTCAAGGTGATTCAGCAGGAACTGGGCCTGACCAAAGATGATCGCAGCGCCGATATCGAGCAGTTCAAGCAGCGCCTTGAGGGCAAAACCCTGCCCGCCCAGGCGCAAAAGCGCATCGATGAAGAGCTCAACAAGCTGTCGATCCTGGAAACCGGATCACCGGAATACGCTGTTACCCGCAATTATCTGGACTGGGCTTCGTCAGTACCCTGGGGCGTGCTGGGCCAGGACAAGCTCGACCTCAAGCACGCGCGCAAAGTCCTCGACGCCCACCATGCCGGGCTCGATGACATCAAGGAGCGCATCCTCGAGTTTCTTGCCGTGGGCGCTTACAAAGGCTCGGTGAGCGGTTCGATCGTGCTGCTGGTAGGCCCGCCGGGCGTGGGCAAGACCAGTGTCGGCAAGTCGATTGCCGAATCCCTGGGCCGTCCCTTCTACCGTTTCAGTGTCGGCGGCATGCGCGACGAGGCTGAGATCAAGGGGCATCGCCGCACCTACATTGGCGCCCAGCCGGGCAAGCTGGTACAGGCGCTCAAAGATGTTGAAGTGATGAACCCGGTGATCATGCTCGACGAGATCGACAAGATGGGCCAGAGCTTCCAGGGCGACCCGGCGTCAGCCCTGCTCGAAACCCTGGACCCGGAACAGAACGTCGACTTCCTCGATCATTACCTGGACCTGCGTCTGGATCTGTCCAAAGTGCTGTTTGTGTGCACCGCCAACACCCTGGACTCGATCCCCGGGCCGTTGCTTGACCGTATGGAAGTGATCCGCCTCTCGGGTTACATCACCGAAGAAAAGGTCGCGATCGCCAAGCGCCATCTGTGGCCAAAACAGCTGGAGAAAGCCGGTGTATCCAAAGGCAGCCTGAGCATCAGCGACAGCGCCCTGCGCGCGGTGATCGACGGTTATGCCCGTGAAGCCGGGGTGCGTCAGCTTGAGAAACAGCTGGGCAAGCTGGTGCGCAAGGCCGTGGTCAAGTTGCTGGATGATCCCAAGGCAGTGATCAAGATCGGCCCCAAAGACCTTGAGGCCTCACTGGGCATGCCGGTGTTCCGCAATGAGCAGGTGATTAGCGGTACCGGGGTGATTACCGGCCTGGCCTGGACCAGCATGGGCGGCGCGACCTTGCCAATCGAAGCTACCCGTATTCACACCCTCAATCGCGGCTTCAAGCTGACCGGGCAACTCGGCGAGGTGATGAAAGAGTCGGCCGAAATCGCTTACAGCTATATCAGCTCCAACTTGAAACAATTTGGCGGTGATCCAAAGTTTTTCGACGAGGCTTTTGTTCACCTCCACGTACCTGAAGGCGCCACCCCCAAAGATGGCCCGAGCGCAGGCGTGACCATGGCCAGTGCCCTGCTGTCGCTGGCACGCAATCAGCCACCCAAAAAAGGGATCGCCATGACCGGCGAATTGACCCTGACCGGGCATGTTTTGCCGATTGGCGGTGTGCGTGAAAAAGTTATTGCGGCGCGCAGGCAGAAAATTAACCAACTGATCCTCCCCGAACCAAACCGCGGCCATTTCGAAGAGCTGCCTGATTACCTGAAGGAAGGCATCACCGTGCACTTTGCCAAACGCTTTACCGATGTGGCCAAGGTGCTGTTTTAAAAGCACTTGCAGGAGCTGTTATGGGAGCTGGCTTGCCTGCGATGCAACCCGGTTTAACTGACTGATCACCGTGATGCCATCGCAGGCATGCCAGCCCCCAAAAATTGGATCCAAATATCCGTACAAGTCGCGGGCTAGACACATCTACTGTCATTTCTGACAGTAGACGTTTGGTTGTTTCCCATCCTTAATAGAGATAATTCCCACAAAAATAATGCAGGAAACGAATATGGCCCTTCATCATCCTGTGTTTGAGAACCCGGATGTCCTAAGGCTCAAAGAGTCAGGACACAAGATTTTCAATCCCAGAACCCGGGGAGAACTCAAGGCCGAAATGCTCGACCGCCCCGCGTTTGCCGCGCAAGAAATGACCTTTGCCAGCAGCCAGAAGAAAATCGTCATAACCGGCGAGATCGATGACTTTGGCTCAACCACCTATCGCGCTGTTGCCTTCACGCTGGATATCAATATCCAGTCAGGTATTTACCTGTTCAAAAAAGACCAACACGGCCCCATCCAGTCAATGTCCTATATCGAGTGCGTTGAAGTCGACGGGCGCCCGGTCTATCACTTGAACCAGGCCAACGTCGGCACCTTGCACCTGTGTGTGGACGAGAGCTGCTACAGCGCCCGGCTGTTCACCATGGAAGGCCTGGACCACGAAGGCAACAGCATGGAGATGTGCGGCGACTTCAGCATCAGCCCGCCCCATGCCTCCTTCTGATCGGCAGGCGACAAATGGCGCAATTGCCTTCTTGGGTTATGCTGCGCCATTGTGTTTGTCTGACCGGAGCCTTCAATGCCCCCAGTACGTCTTCTCCCCCTGCTCGGCCTCAGCCTGCTGACGGCCTGCGCCCAACAGCCGGCACATAACGTGACCGTCGAAGAGCAAAGCGACTGCCCCCAGCAACTGCATGTCGGCCAGCACTTGATCGTATCGCTGCCGAGCAACCCCACCACCGGTTACCGCTGGGCCATCCAGGACTCTGCAGGCGGCGTGCTGCGCAGCCTCGGCCCGGAGGTCTACACCAGCAGCGATACTGGCCAGTTGCTGGGCAGCGGCGGGCAGTCCACGTGGCGTTTCCAGGTGTTCGCCACGGGCAACGGGCGCTTGCGCCTGACTTCGCAGCAGCCTTGGGAGCCCGAAGCAGAACCGGCCCAGGTGTTCGACTGCCCGATCACGGTGAACTGATATGGCGTGGCTGATCCTCGCGGTCATGGGTGCGGGCACCTACCTCTACGGGGTCAGCCTGCACGCCACCCTGCTGTGCCTGCTGGCCAAGCCGGTACCGGTGCTGGCTTTGCTCGGCTGGTTGCATGATGCCCCGGCCAGCCCCTATCGGCGCTGGATCAGCATCGGCCTGGTGTTCTCCCTGCTGGGCGATATTCTGCTGGCCTGGCCGGTGGACCTGTTTGTATTTGGCCTGGGCGCGTTTTTGTTTGCCCATCTGGCCTATCTCAAGGCCTACCTTGTGGACTGTCGTCGCCCGGCCTTGCCTGCACTCGCTTTGGCGCTGCTGGCAGGGGTGAGCCTGTTCAGCGTGATGGCGGCCAAAGGACTGGGGGATTTGCTGATCCCGGTGGCGGTCTATGCTCTGGCCATCAGTGCCATGCTCTGGCGCGCCCTCGCCCGCCTGGGCAGCAGCGTGCCCAAGCGCTCGGCCTGGCTGGCCGCTGCAGGCGCACTGGCGTTTGTAGCCTCGGACAGCCTGATCGGCATCGACCGCTTTGTGCAGCCGTTCGCTGCAGCCCCCTACCTGATCATCCTCAGCTACTGGCTGGGCCAATGGGGCATTGCTGCCTCGGTGTTTTCACAGAGCAAACACTGAACGGTTTATCAGACAGACCGCGCATCCCGGCGCTAACTTGGCTAAAATGCCGCCCCTTGAAAATTCCCCATAGCCGGAACCACCGTGAGCAAAGAACCCGACCGTATTTTCGCCCAACCCCTGGCCCAGGTGCCGGACTTCGCCTTCAACGAAGACGTGGTGAGGGTGTTCCCGGACATGATCAAGCGCTCGGTACCCGGTTACCCGACCATTGTCGAAAACCTCGGCGTGCTGGCGGCCCAATTTGCCCAGCCTGACAGTGTCCTGTATGACCTGGGCTGTTCGCTGGGCGCAGTGACCCAGGCACTGCGTCGCCATGTGCGTACAGAAGGCTGCAAAGTGATTGCGGTAGACAACTCGGCAGCGATGGTCGAACGCTGCCGCGAATACCTCAACGGGCAGAACTCGATGTTCCAGGAGTTGTTGCCCGTTGAAGTGATCGAGGGCGATATTCTGGCGCTGGAGTTCGAGCCTGCCTCGGTGGTGGCGCTGAACTTCACCCTGCAATTTATCGCTCCCGAAGAACGCCTGGCGCTACTGAGCCGCATACGCCAGTCGCTGTTGCCGGGCGGTGCCCTGATTCTCTCGGAAAAGCTGCGCTTCAATGACAGCGAAGAGCATCAATTGCTCACCGACCTGCACGTCGCCTTCAAACGCGCCAATGGCTACAGCGATCTGGAGATCGCCCAAAAGCGCAGCGCCATCGAAAATGTCATGAAGCCCGACAGCCTCGAAGAACACCGCGAACGCCTGCTGGCGGCCGGGTTCTCGAAAGTCGTGCCGTGGTTCCAGTGTCTTAACTTTGCCTCGTTGATTGCCTTGCCATGATTGATCTGTCCCCTCTTGCCCGGCGTCTGGCCGGTACTCCATTGGCTGAATGGGCCAACACCCTGCAGGCTCAACTCGACGTAAAGATGGAGAAAGGCCACGGCGACCTGGAACGCTGGCAAAGCGCACTGGATGCGCTGCCCGACGTCAAACCGACCGAGATTGACCTGCTCAATGGCCTGACCCTGGACACCGACTGCGACGATGAAACCCGTGTGCGCATGCGTGAAGCGCTGATGGGCCTGTCACCGTGGCGCAAGGGCCCGTTTGACCTGTTTGGCGTGCATGTCGATACCGAATGGCACTCGGACTGGAAATGGTCACGGGTCGCGCCGCATATCGATCTCAAGGGCAAGCGCATCCTCGATGTGGGTTGCGGCAATGGCTACTACATGTGGCGCATGCTTGGCGCCGGCGCCCATAGCGTGATCGGAGTTGATCCCAACTGGCTGTTCTTCTGCCAGTTCCAGGCCGTGCAACGCTTTTTGCAGCAAGAAGCCGCCTGGCACCTGCCCTTCCCGTTCGAAGACCTGCCGGCGAACCTCGAAGGCTTCGACACCGTGTTTTCCATGGGCGTGTTTTACCATCGCCGTTCGCCGATCGAGCATTTGCTGGCGCTGAAGGATTGCCTGGTCAAAGGCGGTGAACTGGTGCTGGAAACCCTGGTGATTGAAGGCGACGTGAATCAGGTGCTGGTGCCCGAAGACCGCTATGCGCAAATGCGCAACGTGTGGTTCCTGCCGTCGATCCCGGCGCTGGAGCGCTGGCTGCGCCGTGCCGGTTTCAGCGATGTGCGCTGTGTCGACGTAAGCGTCACCACGGTCGAAGAACAGCGCGCCACCGAGTGGATGAAATACCAGTCGCTAAGCGACTACCTCGACCCCGACGACCACAGCAAAACCATCGAAGGCCTTCCGGCACCGATGCGCGCGGTGATTGTGGCGAGGAAGTAACACCCCCCTCTCCCACAGGGGGGGTGAAGTCCCTGCAGGTTCAGGTTTTTGCTCGTCTGGCCTTGAAAAACTCGCTGAGAATCGCCCCGCATTCTTCGGCCAGCACCCCGCCTTCGAACAACACCCGGTGGTTGAGAAAGCCCTGGGTGAAAAACTGCCCCTGGCTCTGCACAATCCCGGCCTTGGGCTCCAGCGCGCCGTAGACCACCCGCGCCACCCGCGAATGCACGATCAGCCCCGCGCACATGCTGCACGGCTCCAGGGTCACGTACAGCGTGCTGCCCGGCAGCCGATAATTGCTGGCCGCCGCCGCTGCGGCACGGATGGCAACCATCTCGGCATGGGCACTGGGGTCGCTGCCGCTGATCGGGCAATTAAAGCCACGGCCAATGATTTCACCGTCCTGCACCAGCACCGCCCCCACGGGTACTTCACCCAGCGCCGCGCCTTGGGCGGCCAGGGCCAGGGCTTCACGCATAAAGTCTTGATCGCGGCTGCGGTCGATGATCTGGGGTTGACGCCCTTGTCGCATCAGGAAACCTCAATAGCGGCCATCAGGCCGGTTTCCATGTGGTCAATCACATGGCAGTGGAACATCCACACGCCGGGATTATCCGCCACCAGCGCCACGCGGGCACGCTCGTTTTTGCCCAGCAGGTAAGTGTCGGTGAAATACGGAATGATTTTTTTGCGATTGGACGCCAGCACCTTGAAGCTCATGCCGTGCAAGTGGATCGGGTGCTGGTACTGGGTCATGTTCTTCAATTCGAAGATATAGCTCTGGCCCAGCTTGAGTTTGGCGATGGGCCGATCGGCACAGGTCTTGTCCTTGATATCCCAGGCCACGCCGTTGATCTGCCACAGGCTTGGCGGCTGGTCGGGCCCCAGATCCTCGGACACTGACCCGACCCACTCAAAGTTGAAGTTGATCTTCTCGGCATTCGCCACATCCGGTTCGGCCACCGGATTGGCCGGCAACGCAGGCGGCCATTCGCCGGGCGCGTCGTAACTGGCAACCGAACGCAAGGTGCCCAGGCGTACCGGGCCATCACGCAAAGACAGCTCCTCACCCGCAGGCGGGGCCTTGATTGCCAGACAGATGCGCATGCCCGGCCCCAGCCAATAGTCCTTGCCCAACGGCCTTGGCTCGATGGGGTTGCCGTCCAGTGCGTAGATTCTGGCCTCGACGCCGGGGATATTCAGGCGATAGGTCAGGGTATTGTCGAGGTTAAGGATGCGCACACGGGTGATCTGCCCGGCGGGCAAATCAATGCTCGGCACATGAGTGCCGTTGATGGTCGACAGTCGCCCCGCGGTACCGCCACGGGCGGCTTCGCGGGTGATGCTGAAGGGCAGGAAACCGCCCTCTTCGTCCACATGCCAGTTTTTGATGCTCAGGGTGCGTTCATGCTTGAAACCGGTGGGCTCGCGCTCTTCGACAATCAGCGGCCCGACCAGGCCACGGCCCAGTTCTTCGCTGCTGTTGACGTGGGGGTGATACCAGTAGCTGCCGGCATCGGGCACACGGAATTTGTAGTCGAAGTATTCACCGGGCAGTACCGGCAATTGCGAGACGTAGGGTACGCCGTCCATTTCCAGTGGCAGGCGGATACCGTGCCAGTGGATGGTGGTCGCGACCGGCAGATGGTTGATAAAGCGCACCCGCAACCACTCACCCTGACGCACCCGCAACTCAGTGCCGGGAGCCGATGGACCAAAGGCCCAGGCCTCGGTCTTGTGACCGGGCACCAACTCAACATCCAGTGGCGCACTGATCAGTTCGTAATCGTGGCCGGCGTTTTCAGCGGCCACCTTGCCCAGCCAGTAACGCGAAGCGCCTCCTGCGCCAACACCCACCACTACCAGGCCTGCCAGACCACCGAGTATTTGTCGACGGGTAAAGGACATGGATTCTGCTACCTCTCGTATCCGGCGCGAGCGTGGAGCCCGCAAAAGGCGAATACGATACACCTGCAATTGCGAAACAGTAAGGGCCCGGTGGCGAAGGGCCGCAGGCTGGGAAATCAAAAGCCCCTCACCCTAGCCCTCTCCCGGAGGGAGAGGGGACCGATTGGGGGTTGCTCCAGAACACTACCCATCTTAGAACCTTGTACTGAATCCAGAATCGACTCGGTCAAGCGCCCTCTCCCTCCGGGAGAGGGTTGGGGTGAGGGGCTTTCAGGTCAAAGCCCCACCACCAGATGCACCAACCCGCCCGGCAGGCTCAAGATCCCCGGCACCCCAGCCGCACGCAGGGCTTGCGGGTCAAGCCGGGTGATATCCGCAAGTTCAACGCGGATACGGGTCAACGCCACCCGCTGTTCGGACTTCACATTACCGGCGCCACCCAAGGCAGCCAACACTGCAGGCTGCAATACCGATTCAAGCTTGCCAGACTCATCCACCACCAGATCCGGGGTCAGGGCTTTCCAGAATGCCTTGCGCACGTTATCGAACATCATCAGTACTCCAACACGGTCATGGGCTGCTGCAGAGGTTGCAAGGCGGCACGCACCTGCCCGGCACTTTCCAGCTCCAGCACTTGCTGCGCCAGGCTCTGGCAGGCAGCGAAATCCAGCTCGCGCACCCGCGCCTTGATCGCTGGAATCAACGGCACACTCACCGACAGTTCATCCACCCCCAGCCCCAGCAACACCGGCACCGCCAGCGTCTCGGAAGCCAACGCACCGCATACTCCGACCCACTTGCCATGGGCATGGGCGGCCTTGACCGTGCTGGCGATCAAGCGCAGTACCGCCGGGTGAAAGCTGTCGGCCTGGCTGGCCAGGCGCGGATGGTCGCGATCCATGGCCAGGGTGTATTGGGTCAGGTCGTTGGTGCCAATGGAGAAGAAGTCCACCTCGGGCGCAAACAGGTCTGCCATCAACGCGGCAGCCGGGACTTCAATCATGATCCCCAGCTTGGGCAGGGTTTTTATACCCAGCACCAGCGCCTCTTCCTCCAATAGCTGACGGGCCATACGCAATTCAGACAACTGGGTAACCATCGGCAACATGATATGCAAGCGGGTCAGCTCGGCACTGGCCAGAATCGCGCGCAACTGCTCACGCAGCAGTTGCGGGCGCTCCAGGCACAGGCGAATCCCGCGCATGCCCAAAAACGGGTTGAGCTCATGTTCCATCGGCACATAGGCCAGCGGTTTGTCGCCACCCACATCCAGGGTGCGCACCACCAGGTTGTGCTCCGTGCCCACCGTGCGGGCGATGGCGCTATAAGTAGCGACCTGCTCGTCGTGACTGGGGGCGCTGTTACGCTCCAGATACAAAAATTCCGAACGCAGCAGGCCCACCCCTTCAGCCCCCAGAGTTACGGCCTGCTCGGCTTCGGCCAAAGACGCGATATTGGCGCTGACTTCGATCCGTTGACCGTCGCGGGTACAGGCTGCCAGAGCGGCCTGCTGCAAATCTTGTTGCTGACGTTGACGCTGCTGCTCACGCTGCCTGTCGAGCTGCTTGATGCGCTCCGGGTCCGGCTGCAGATGCAACAACCCCGCATCGGCATCGAGCAAAACCTGCGTACCATTGGCCAGCGCCAGCACCTGGGGTGCCACCCCGCAAATCGCCGGCAAACCCAGCGCCCGGGCCAGAATCGCCACATGGCTGGTGGCGCCACCACCAACGGTGGCAAAGCCCGCCACCTTGCGCGTATCCAGCGCGGCGGTTTGGGACGGAGTCAGTTGTTCGGCAATCAGGATCGCGTTGTCGGGCAACTCCAGTACGCGGTCCTGCACGCCAAGCATCAACTTGAGCACGCGCTGACCAACATCTTGCAGATCCAGCGCCCGCTCGGCCAGTAAGCGGTTGCCCAGGCCCTTGAACAGGGTCGCCGTCTCCTGGGTAGCGCTTTGCCAGGCGAACGCTGCGCTCTTGCCCTGGTCGATCAGCGCAAAGGCCTGTTCCAGCAGGCCCGGATCTTCCAGCAACTCCTGATGGGCCTTGAAAATCTCAGCCTGGGCCTTGCCCGGAGCATTGTCGCAAAGTGCTTGCAGCGCCGTCGCGGCCTCTGCCAGCCCCTGCTTTAAACACTGATTCTCCAGGGATGAGTCCGTGGCGAGTTCGTCAATCTGCAGCGCGTTTTCACTCAGTTGAACCACAGGCCCGAACACCGAGCCCGGTGATGCACAAACACCGCGCAGCATATCGCTGGCAACCTGCTCAGGCATCACCACCGGTGGCGCTTCGACCACTTCGATCGCAACCTCCTCACCGCAACCGGACGCCAGCAATTCGGACAATACCTTGAGCGCTTGCCCGGCATCAGCCCCCACCGCGCTGAGATAAACACTGTCGCCGTGCACCGTCTGCAAGGCCATGATTGCTACCAGTGACTTGGCATTGGCGCTGGCATCCTGCTTGTGCAGATGAATGGTGGCCGCGAAGCCTTTCGCCGCCTGGGCGAACACTGCCGCAGGGCGGGCGTGCAAACCGTTGGGATTGGGCAACGTCTGCGGCGCTGAAAGCTGTGCTGCGCCGGTTTGTTCCTCTGCCAGCGCTGGAGTCTCAGCCAATTGCAAAGCCAGCAACGGCTGGCCGCTTTCAACCAGGTCCGCACCCGGCACCAACGGCACAAAGCTTTCGCCGCTGACCACCAGCATCAGGGTCAACAGGCTGCGGGCATTGAGGGCGACATAGTCAGCGTCAAATTCGATCAACGCCTGCCCCGCGGCTACCTGCTGGCCCTCTTCAACCAGCGGCGTAAAACCCTTGCCGGCCAGGTTCACGGTATCCAGGCCAATATGCAGCAACACTTGCACACCACTGGCAGCCGTGATGCTGATGGCGTGGCCGGTGTGCTGCAGGTTGCTGATCACTCCGGCCAGCGGCGCGCACAGCACCTGGGACGTGGGGTCGATGCACAGGCCATCGCCAATCATGCGGCTGGAGAACACCGGGTCCGGCACGTTATCCAGCGCCATCAGCACACCGGACAGCGGCGCCAGCAATTGGAGTTGTTGGGATGTGACCATGACTTCACCTGCAGTTGATTCGGTTAAATGCCGATGGAGCGCGAGCCCCGACAGCTCGCTTACTTCCACCAGTACTCGACTTGCAAACCTGCGTTGGAACCGTGCCGGGCCGAGCCGAAGGCACCGCTGTCGGACAGCGCGGAGCCAGCATCAAATTCATTGGCCGCGCGCTGTGCGGCGGCGTTCCAGCTGGCATAGGTGTAATACAGTCGCACCTCCGGACGCGTCCAGAAACCCGGGCCTTTAGGCGACCAGGTTGGTGCGAAGGTGAACTTGCTCAGCTTGCGCGTACCATCTGCGGCCTTGACCTGATCATGCCCCAGCTCGGTGACCAACTTAAACTGCTCGCTGATCGCGTAGGCCGGCCGCACGCCCAGGGACAGCCACTCCTGATTACCGCCATCCGGGCGAAAATCCTTCTGGTACACCGCCTCGACCTGCCCGCCAAAACGCGGCGTCACTTGCCAGTCAAAGAACTCGACAATGCGATAGCGCTTGCTGCTGTTATCGAGGCGGAAGTTGCCGGTGTAGCCCAAACCGGTGCCCGAGCCTTCGCCGTACTGCACGGCGAATTTGTTCTTACCGCCCAAAAATTCGCTTTGCACATGCTGCGCGGTGATGGCCCAGCCGCTGTGGGCGTCGGTGCGCTCAGGCTTGTCGAGGTAACTGAGGCCAAACTCCAGCTGACCACCGGGATTGGTGTTGAAGCCTGCCACGTTGAAGTCATGACGGGTTACGTAGTTTTCCTGATACAGGCTGTCTTTACGCGACAGGGCATAGCTGTATTTCAGCCCGCCGATCAGCACGTCTTCAATACCGGCGCCGGTGGCGCTCTGGTTCCAGTAGTAGAAGTCGGAAATATGGATGTCATTACGCTTGTAGTAACGGCGTCCGGCCCACAGCGAGCCACCATTGAGGCTCGGCAGATTGGACCACTGCGCATACAACTGCGGCAGGCGGGCCGAGCCGTTGTCACCCTGAAAGGTCAACTGACGGTTGTACTGGTTGTACAACGAGGCCATGCCATCGACGCTCAACACCGAGCCATCGTCGAAGTTGTACACGTCCTGGCGCAGCTCCAGCTCGGCGTATTGCTCGCACTCGTTGCCCAAGCGGTACTTGGACTCGGCGCCGGGCAGCTTGAAACAGGATTGCTTGCCGCCATTGAGCGAGTTGCCAACGCCACTGCGCATGTAACCGGCGAACTCCAGGGCGTTGGCCGAGAGCGGCGCCAGCAGGCACAGGCTGGCGATACAGATGCTGTAATTGAGTGATGATTTCATGGCACGACCTTTTTTATTTTTATTGAACGAATCGCTACTTTCAGGTTTTCAGGTGCAGGACAAATGACTCATACGGGCGCAGCGAGATGCGGTGACTGCGTACCGGGCAATCGTCGTAGTTACTGATCAACAACCGTTGCACCACGTCTTCACCGATCACGGCTTCAGGCAACTCGATATCGCAGGGTGTGCCGTAGAAATTGTTGACCACCAACAGGCTCTCACCCTCGCCCTGACGCAGATACGCCCACACCTGTAAATGCTCGGGCAGCAACTGGCGATACTCGCCGTGTTGCAGCAGCGGTTCTTCGCGACGCAAGGCAATCAGGTGCCGGTAGTGATGCAGCACCGAAGCCGGGTCATTGCGCTGGTCTTCAACGTTGATCTCGACCGCATTCGCAGGTATGCCAATCCACGGTTCGGTGCTGCTGAAACCGGCATTGGCCTGATGATCCCATTGCATCGGTGTACGGCTGTTGTCCCGCGACTTTTGCTTGATCGCCGCCATGCACTCATCGTGAGGCACACCCGCTTCACGCTTGAGGCGATAGATATTCAGGGTCTCGACATCGCGGTACTGCTCGATGCTTTCGAACCCGGGATTGGTCATGCCAATCTCTTCGCCCTGATACACATAGGGCGTGCCCTGCAGAAAGTGCAACGCAGTGGCGAGCATCTTGGCCGAGACCACCCGGTGCTCGCCGTCATCGCCGAAGCGCGAGACCACCCGCGGCTGATCGTGGTTACACCAGAACAGGGCGTTCCAGCCGCCACCGGCCTGCATGCCGACCTGCCAGTCCGAGAGGATGCGTTTGAGTTGCAGAAAATCGAAATCTGCCCGTACCCACTTCTGCATATTCGGGTAATCGACTTTCAGGTGATGAAAGTTGAAAGTCATCGACAGCTCCTGGCTGTCAGGCCGCGAATAACGGATGCAGTGCTCAAGACTGGTGGATGACATCTCGCCGACGCTGACCAGATCGTGGCCGGCGAACACTTCGCGGTGCATCTCCTGCAGGTACTCATGCACATGGGGGCCGTCGGTGTAAAAGCGGCGCCCGTCGCTGTCGTCCTGGGGGAAGTGCGCAGGCTTGGAGATCAGATTGATCACGTCCAGACGGAAACCGCCCACGCCCTTGTCCCGCCAGAAACGCATCAGTTTGTAGACCTCGGCCCGCACCTTGGGGTTATCCCAATTGAGGTCGGCCTGGGTGTGGTCAAACAGGTGCAGGTAATACTGGCCGGTCTGCGCCTCGTATTCCCAGGCCGAACCGCCGAACTTGGATTCCCAGTTGTTCGGCTGATCGCGCCAGATATAGAAGTCGCGGTACGGGTTGTCGAGGCTGCTGCGCGCCTGCTGGAACCACTCATGTTCGATCGAGGTGTGATTGACCACGATATCGAGCATCAACTTGATCCCGCGCCCTTTCGCTTCGCCGATCAGCAATTCGCAATCGGCCATGCTGCCGTAGCTCGGGTCGATGGCGTAGTAATCGCTGATGTCATAGCCGTTATCGCGCTGGGGCGAACGCAGAAACGGCGTCAGCCACAGGTAATCGACACCCAGCCATTGCAGGTAATCGAGTTTGTCGACCACCCCCAGCAAGTCACCGGTCGCGTTGCCCGCGTGGCTGTAAAAGCTTTTTGGGTAGATCTGATAGATCACCGAACGCTGCCAGTCTTGCATAAAAAATCCTGCTCATTGGACTCTGTAGTCGCTGCCGAAGGCGGCGAGCCTTTAAGGGGGAACAGCTCGCAGCCTGCGCCAGCGACTACGGGGAAACGGGGTTAGGCGACGCGATAACCGGGGCGCACGATTTTCAGGCTAAGAACACAGGTCAGGACAAACGGCACGACAATCGCCACCAGCATGCCGATCACAAACATCGGGATGTACTGCGGAATGATCGAGATAAACCCGGGCAAGCCGCCGACACCGATGGCCGAGGCCTGGACCTTGTTCAGCGACAGGAAAATGCTGCCCAGCGCCGAGCCGATCAGCGCCGCATAAAACGGGAATTTGTAGCGCAGGTTGATCCCGAACATGGCCGGTTCGGTGATGCCGAAATAAGCGGACACCGCAGAGGTCGAGGCCATGCTGCGCTCACGCACATTGCGGCTCATATAGAACACCCCGAGCGCGGCGCTGCCCTGGGCCAGGTTGGACATGACGATCATTGGCCAGATAAAGGTGCCGCCATGATTGGCAATCAGCTGCAGGTCGACGGCGAGGAACATATGGTGCATGCCGGTAATCACCAGCGGCGCGTACAGCAGGCCGAAGATCATCCCGCCGAGCACGGGGGCCAGGTCAAACAGCATGACCACGCCTTCGGTAATCAGAATCCCCAGATGACGGGTTACCGGGCCAATGATCGCCAGCGCCAGCACGCCGGTGATGACGATGGTGGTGATAGGCACCACCAGCAATTGAATGGCATTGGGCACCCGTGCCCGCAACCATTTTTCGATCACGCTCATCACATAGGCGGCCATCAGAATCGGCAGGATTTGCCCCTGATAGCCCACTTTCTCGATCTGGAACAGACCGAGGATATTGAAGTACGGCAGACTCTGGCCATCCAGTCCGGCCACGGCCTTGCCGTAGTTCCAGGCATTGAGCAAATCGGGATGAACCAGCATCAGGCCCAGCACGATGCCGAGAATCTCGCTGCCACCAAAACGCTTGGCCGCCGACCAGCCCACCAGCGCAGGCAGGAACACGAAAGAGGTATTGGCCATCAGGTTGATCAGGCTCCACACCCCATCCAGTTGCGGATAGGCATCGAGCAGGGTCTTGCCTTCGATAAACATGCCCTTGGCGCCGAGCAGGTTGTTCACCCCCATCAGCAGGCCGGCAATGATCAGCGCGGGCAGGATGGGCATAAACACATCGGAGAACACCCGCACCAGACGCTGCATGGCGTTGGCCTTGTTGGCGCCCTTTTGTTTGACATCAGCGATGGTGGAAGCCGCCAGGCCAGTCTGCTCGCGCAGGGCGGCGTAAACCTTTTCGACTTCGCCGGGGCCAATCACCACTTGATACAGGCCGCCGGTAAAGAAGGAGCCTTTGACCAGATCGATCTGATTAAGGGTGGCGCTGTCGACCAGGCTCGGGTCCTTGAGTGCCAGACGCAAACGCGTGACGCAATGCGCGGCCTGCTCAACGTTATCGGCACCACCGAGGCTGTGCAGCAACTCGCTGGCGATCTTGGAATAGTCGTGGCTCATGCGTTGTCTTCCGCTTGAATTTTTATTATGGAGCGTCGTTTTGGCAGCACGCAGAAACGAAAAATACTCGTCTGTACGAGTTAAAGCAACAACTGGTACAGACGAGTTTGATTTTTTTTACCCGCAGGCTTTACTACAGTGCTTGCACTGCCTACCCCCTGCCCTTAAGGTTCCGGGCCCCGAGCCCACACGGCATAGAGCCATCGCCATGACCAAATACAATCAGATCTACACCGATCTGCTTGCCAGCATCACCACTGAACGCTTGGCCCGCGGCGCACGTCTGCCGTCCGAAGCCGACTTGATGGCCAGCTATGAGGCCAGCCGTGGCACCGTGCGCAAGGCCATCGAGCAGTTGCAGGAACGCGGTTTCGCGCAAAAGATCCATGGCAAAGGCACCTTTGTGCTGTCATCCAGCCCCATCGAGTTTCAGTTGGGCGGCATTGTCAGTTTCCAGGAAACCTACCCGCGCCTGGGGGATAACGTCAGCACTGACGTGGTGGAGTTCACCCAGTTCGCGCTCGAAGGGGCGCTGTGCGAGAAGTTCGATGTGGCAGCAGGCAGCCTGATAACCCGCATTAAACGGGTACGCCATATTGATGGCAAACGGGTGATTCTGGACATCAACCACTTCGTCAGCGACCTGATTCCGGGGCTGGATCAGGAGATTGCCCAGCACTCGATTTACGCCTATATCGAGCAAACGCTAAACCTGCAGATCAGCTACGCGCAACGTACCATCGAAGCAGTGCCGCGCAGCAAGGACGACCAGCAGCATCTGGACCTGGAGGGTCAAAGCCATGTGATCGTGGTGAGCAACCAGACGTTTTTGCAGGACGGGCGCCAGTTCGAGTACACCGAGTCGCGGCATACCCTGGACAAGTTCTACTTTTCGGATGTGGCCAGACGCTGAACGTCAAAAGCGCCCTCACCCTGCGGGAGAGGGCTGGGGTGAGGGGCTTTTCTACTTGATCGCATACTTCGAACCACGTGGCCCATCAAGCTGCGCCTGCAGCATCAGCCACTCGCGCTGAATGATCGAGTAAGGGATAAAAATGCTCACCCTCTCGGCCCCCTTCAACCCGGACTGAGTAATCACATCATTCAACGTGGTTGAATAAAAACCGGCATTAATCCCGACAATATTGCCATCGCTGGCAATCACCGGCCCGCCAGACATGCCCTTGACCAGCGGGGCATCGTGAATGGCATATAGGTCACCGCTCTTTTCTTCAGTATTGAGAAACGGCGTTTGATACACCTTGCCTTTCCCCGTAGTGGTCACCAGATACGGGCTCATCCCCACCGCCGTGATGCTCTCACCCACACGCGGTGCGCGCCATGATGGGTAATGGCCGTTGGCTTTGTGCTGGATAAACACCAGATCGCAGTTGGTGCTGCACCGGTATTTCACATTGGGGATAAACGGCGTATGGCGCGTTGTAACGGCGTAGTCCTCGTTCCATTGTACGGCCGAGGCCATATACATAAAGGGCACAGGGAAACCCGAAAACACCAGGAAGTATGAATCATTAGCAGGCCCCGAAAGGTCAGGCTTAACGATACCGTTGCATCCTGCAAGAACAACTCCTATTAACAAGCTGGCCATGATCTTGATCATGATGAATCACCGACTTATAGAGGGAGTGCGACTATTGTTGTGTTGTCAGTTTTTTGACTGTGCCATTTACAGCCTTCCTAACCGCTTGTTTTAGCTGATGGCTGTATTATTTATGGCTGAGGTTTTAATAATGCGTATGAATGAATCGAACTATGCTCAATTGCTTTTCGAGCAACTTTTAAGTTCAAATAATTGGCGCCGGGAATATGCGAAAAACGAGGGTATAAAACAAAAAGTTCTATGAGGCGTTTCATAACAAAAAAGGCGGTCAACACCCGATGTGCTGACCGCCTTTTTTCAAATCAAACCGGTTACCCGGCCAGACTTATTCCCACTCGATCGTTGCCGGTGGCTTGCTCGACACGTCATAAGTAACGCGGGAGATGCCTTCGATCTCGTTGATGATCCGGCCACTCACGGTTTCCAGCAGCTCGTAAGGCAGGTGCGCCCAACGTGCGGTCATGAAGTCGATGGTTTCTACGGCACGCAGGGCAACTACCCAGGCGTAACGACGGCCATCGCCTACAACACCAACCGATTTGACTGGCTGGAACACTACGAATGCCTGGCTAACCTTGTGGTACCAGTCAGCTTTGCGCAGTTCTTCGATAAAGATGTGGTCAGCACGACGCAGGATGTCGGCGTATTCCTTTTTCACTTCACCCAGGATACGCACGCCCAGGCCCGGGCCCGGGAACGGGTGACGGTAGACCATGTCGTACGGCAGGCCCAACTCCAGGCCCAGACGACGAACTTCGTCTTTGAACAGCTCACGCAGTGGCTCAACCAGCTTGAGGTTCATTTCGTCCGGCAGGCCGCCCACGTTGTGGTGCGACTTGATCACGTGAGCCTTGCCGCTCTTGGCGCCAGCCGACTCGATCACGTCAGGGTAGATGGTGCCCTGAGCCAGGTACTTGATGTTGTCCAGCTTGCAGGACTCGGCATCGAACACGTCGATAAAGGTACGGCCGATGATCTTGCGCTTCTTCTCCGGGTCGCTTTCGCCAGCCAGGTTGCCCAGGAACTGGTCGGCCGCGTTGGCACGGATCACTTTGACACCCATGTTCTCGGCGAACATGGCCATCACTTGCTCACCTTCGTGCAGGCGCAGCAGGCCGTTATCCACGAACACGCAAGTCAGCTGATCACCGATGGCCTTGTGCAGCAAAGCAGCCACTACCGAGGAGTCAACGCCGCCAGACAGGCCCAGCAGTACGTTGTCGGTACCAACCTGGGCACGGATATTGGCAATCGCGTCTTCTGCGATTTTCGACGGTGTCCACAGGGCTTCACAGCCACAGATGTCGAGGATAAAGCGCGACAGGATGCGACCGCCCTGCTTGGTGTGGGTCACTTCCGGGTGGAACTGCACGCCGTAGTAGCCGCGCTCGTCGTTGTACATACCGGCAATCGGGCAGCTCGGGGTGCTGGCCAGGATGTTGAAGTCGGATGGCATTTTGGTGACCTTGTCACCGTGGCTCATCCACACGTCCAGACCGAACAGGCCGTCGGCGTCGATATGGTCTTCGATGCCGTCCAGCAGGCGGCTTTTGCCGACTACGTCGACGCGGGCATAACCGAACTCACGCAGTTCGGAACCTTCAACCTTGCCGCCCAGTTGCTCGGCCATGGTCTGCATGCCGTAGCAGATACCGAATACCGGTACGCCCAGGTCGAATACAGCTTGTGGTGCGCGTGGGCTGCCAGCTTCGTGTACGGATTCCGGACCACCGGCAAGGATGATGCCTTTAGGTGCGAATTCGCGGATCGCTGCGTCGTCCATATCGAACGGGTGCAGTTCGCAGTAAACGCCGATTTCGCGCACGCGGCGGGCAATCAGCTGGGTGTACTGGGAACCGAAGTCCAGGATCAGGATGCGGTGAGCGTGAATGTCGAGGGCCATGACAAAATCTCGATTAATTTCAGAAACGACACGGGGCTGAATCAAACAGCCCCGGTGACTTAATTCGTATCGCACCCAGGGTTGGCCCGGATGCGATCACTATCAACCTACGCGATAGTTGGGTGCTTCTTTGGTGATCTGCACGTCGTGGACGTGGGATTCAGCCATGCCCGCGCCGGTGATACGCACGAACTCGGGTTTGGTACGCATTTGTTCGATGTCGGCACAGCCGGTGTAACCCATCGAAGAACGCAGACCGCCCATCAGTTGGTGAATGATCGCCGTCAGCGAGCCTTTGTACGCTACGCGACCTTCGATGCCTTCCGGCACCAGCTTCTCGGCACCCGCGGAGGAGTCCTGGAAGTAACGGTCAGAGGAACCCTGGGACTGCGACATCGCACCCAGCGAACCCATGCCGCGGTAAGCCTTGTACGAACGGCCCTGGTACAGCTCGATCTCGCCCGGCGCTTCTTCAGTACCGGCAAACATCGAACCCATCATCACGCAGGACGCACCGGCAACGATGGCCTTGGACAGGTCACCCGAGAAACGGATACCGCCGTCGGCGATCATCGGTACGCCAGTGCCCTCAAGGGCAGCGGAAACATTGGCAATCGCGCTGATTTGCGGAACGCCAACACCGGCCACGATACGCGTGGTGCAGATGGAGCCTGGGCCGATACCGACCTTGACTGCGTCAGCGCCGGCTTCAACCAGGGCCAGGGCAGCAGCGCCAGTAGCAATGTTGCCGCCGATCACCTGAACTTCAGGGAAGTTCTCCTTGACCCAACGCACGCGGTCGATCACGCCTTTGGAGTGACCGTGGGCGGTATCGACTACCACCACGTCAACGCCTGCAGCCACAAGGGCGGCAACGCGATCAGCCGTGTCCTTGCCGGTACCGACCGCAGCGCCTACGCGCAGACGACCTTGATCGTCCTTGCTGGCCAGCGGGTAAGCCTTGGCTTTTTCGATGTCGTTAACGGTCATCATGCCTTTGAGGGCAAATTTGTCGTCAACGATCAGCACGCGCTCGATACGGTGTTTGTGCAACAGCTCGCGGGCTTCGTCCTTGTCGGCGCCTTCCTTGACCGTGACCAGACGCTCTTTTGGCGTCATCACGTCGCGAACGGTAGCTTCCAGACGGTTTTCAAAGCGCACGTCACGGGACGTCACGATGCCGACCAGGTCGCCATTGTGCAGTACAGGTACGCCGGAGATGTTGTGCTGGTGGGTCAATTCAAGCAGTTCACGTACCGTGGCATCCGCCTCGATAGTGATGGGCTCTTTGACCACACCGGCTTCGAAACGCTTGACCTTGCGAACTTCGTGAGCTTGCTGCTCGATGGTCATGTTCTTGTGGATGATACCGATACCGCCTTCCTGAGCCATGGCGATTGCCAGACGGGCTTCAGTTACGGTGTCCATTGCAGCGGAAACCAGCGGAATATTCAGTTCAATGCCACGGGTCAAACGAGTCTTTAGATTGACTTCGTTCGGGAGAACCTCGGAATAACCGGGGACGAGAAGGATGTCATCGAATGTGAGTGCTTCTTGGCTGATACGCAGCATCGCTGGGGCTCCCGAGCGGGAAAATGGAAGCGCGCCATTGTACTCAAAACACCCGGCTCTCTCAACGGAAACCTTTAGAGAGTTTTGCGCTAAGGGCCATGATTTATTGACTTTGAAGGCAGAAAACGATCCGTAGCAGCTGCCGAAGGCTGCGTCCGGCGGCATAGCCGCCGTAAGGTCAGGCAACTTCGTTACGTCAGGTAAAAACGGGATTCCGGTTTTACGACGGCTTCGCCGCCGGACGCAGCCTCGCAGGCTCGGCAGCTGCTACGGAATCCGGGCGTCACAGTTCGACTTTCACCCACGCCACCGGCTGATCCAGCCAATCGGCGAACTCGTCGAGGAAACTCTGCTTGAACCCCGCCTCGGCCCAGTTATTGAAAATAAAGCCCAGATTGGAAAACCCACAAGGCTGCAAAAACAGAAACCCGTTGATGTCGTCTTCATGGGCACACAGCGGGCAGATAAAGTTGTCGGTACGCCCCGGCATCCAGTCTTCGAGGCTGTCGAACAGCGCCTCGCCCACTTCCTTGCGGCATTCGGCGCAACCGGCCTCTTCAAGAAAGCCTTTGGCCGGGGTGTAGATGCAGCGCTTGGTGATGATTTCCAGGCCATTGACCGGCTCGCCAAACGGCAGCGCCTCGGGGTGCAACACCACATCCCTGGCACCCGGAGCGATGGCATAAGCCATGCCGTTGCCGGTGCGGCCACAGGTAGTCAGCTCTTCTTCGATGATGTTCTTGCGCACCAGCCAGCGCACGATGGCCCGGGCACGCGGCTCATGAACCGGCAAGGTGGAGATTTTGGGAACGATGATGCTTTGCGAATTCATGGGTACGGCACATGTTGGGAGATGAAAATCGGCTGTCTGTGGGAGCGGGCTTGCTCGCGATTCAGGCACTGCGGTGCATCAGGAACACCGCGGCAATTTCATCGCGAGCAAGCCCGCTCCCACAGGTGTTGCGCAGCTTAAAGCCTCAACTTCTGAGGTCAAGCGTTGAGATATCGCACAATCAGTGCAATCCCGCTGGCCAGTACCAACCACGTTACCAGCCGCACAAACGCCTCGCGGGACAATTTGCGGGTCAACCGTCGGCCCACCCACAACCCCAATGCCATGGCTGGCAACAGGCAGGCCGCGAGCAACAGCAGCGCACCATCGGCATACACCCCTGCAATCACGAACAGGCTCAGGCGCACTACGGTACTGCAACTGATCAGCGCACTTTGGGTGGCGCGGGCGGCGTCCTTGGGCAGGCGCGCATTGAGGTAAAGCGCATACAAAAAACCGCCGCTACCGAACAGCGCGCCAAACAACCCGCCGGTGATCCCCGTGGGGATGGCCCAGCTAGCAGCAGCCTGAGTCGGCTTGACCTTCACGGCCAGGCTGTACACCGCGTAAGCCGTGATAAAGAGCCCCATCAACAGCAATAACAGGTCGGACTTCAGGTTGAGCAGGAACACCACGCCAATCACACAACCAATGGCCATGCATGGCAGCAAGCGCAGCAGCTCGGGGCGGGCCACATCACGACGCGAGGGTAACCAGTTGCCGAAAGCCGCGACAAAATCCAGCAGCACCAGCAACGGGATGATTTTTGACAGCGGCAGGCACAGGATCAGCAGCGGCCCGGCCACCAGTGCAGTGCCAAACCCGGCCACGCCAAAGACGATATAGGCCAGGGCAATGGCCAGCTCCAGCAACACCCACTCACTACCACTAAACGGCAAATCCATTGCTCTGCTTCCTTGTTTTTAGAGCGCAGATTTCTATCAGACAGGTGCAGTGATAACAATCCACCCTTATGATGAGGCCCATGATTAAAGACCCCTTTGCAAGACTCAACCTCGACCGAGAAGTCCTGACCGTCAGCCAGCTCAATGGCCGTGCGCGGGTGTTGCTCGAAGACGTGTTCAGCAACATCTGGGTAGAAGGCGAAATTTCCAACCTCGCCCGCCCGGCCTCCGGCCACGTGTATTTCACCCTCAAGGACAGTGGCGCCCAGGTGCGTTGTGCGCTGTTTCGCAATAACGCCGCGCGGGTGCGCCAAGCCCTGAAAGACGGTCTGGCGGTCAAGGTGCGCGGCAAGGTGTCGTTGTTTGAAGGCCGTGGCGACTATCAACTGATTCTCGACACAGTAGAGCCTGCAGGCGATGGTGCGCTGCGTCTGGCCTTCGATGCACTGAAAGAAAAGCTCAGTGCCGAAGGCCTGTTCAGTGCCGAGCGCAAAGTCGCCCTGCCCGCTCACCCGCAGCGTATCGGTATTGTCAGTTCGCCCACCGGCGCAGTGATCCGCGACATTATCAGCGTGTTTCGCCGCCGGGCGCCGCAAGTCGAGCTGACCCTGATCCCCACTGCCGTACAAGGCCGCGAAGCTACGGCGCAGATTGTCCGCGCCTTGAAACTGGCCGATGCCCGTGGCTTCGATGCGTTGATTCTGGCGCGCGGCGGCGGCTCGCTGGAAGACCTCTGGTGTTTTAACGAGGAAGCCGTAGCCCGGGCCATTGATGCCTGCGTGACCCCCATTGTCAGCGCCGTGGGCCATGAAACCGATGTGTCCATCGCCGACTTTGTGGCTGACGTACGCGCGCCAACCCCATCTGCGGCAGCCGAACTGCTGGCCCCGGACACCAGTGACCTGCAACGGCGTATAGATAGCCTGCACCGGCGCCTGGTGATGCGCATCCGCGACCGTTTGATGCGCGAGCGCCTGCGCCTCGACGGTCTGACCCGGCGCCTGCGCCACCCTGGCGAGCGTCTGCGCCAGCAGGCCCAGCGCCTGGATGACCTGGACATGCGCATGCGCCGTGCCTTCGAGCGCAGCCTCAACACCCGCCGCGAACGCCTGATCCGCCTCGAAACCCGCCTGGCCGCGCAGCATCCCGGCCGCCAGTTAGCCATGCTGCGCCAGCGCCTCGACAGCCTCGCCGAACGTTTGCCCCGAGCCATGCGCGAAGGCCTGAAAAGCCGTCGCCTGCAACTGCAAAGTCAGATGCAGACCCTGCACGTAGTCAGCCCGCTGGCGACCCTGGGCCGTGGTTACAGCATCCTCCTCGATGAACGCGGCAACGCCATTCACAGTGCAGCGCAAACCCATAATGGTCAGCGCCTGAAGGCCAAGCTGGGCGAAGGCGAGCTGCAAGTCCGGGTCGAGGACAATCACCTCACGCCCGTCACCCTTTCTTTACTGGACTAACTGATGCCGCGTTTTTTCTCTGCCGTCCTGCTGCTGTGCCTGAGCCTCAATGCTCAAGCGGCCGACAGCTACATAACCCGCTTATTGAATAAACCGGTACCCGGCGGCGTTGCCGTCATTGAGCTGGGCTCCGGCGCACAAGCACCCAAGGCGACCTATGCCGGCAAGCCGGTACTGGTGATCAAGGAACAGGACACCTGGCGGGCGATTGTCGGCATCCCGCTGACGGTCAAACCCGGCACCCAGCAGATCAGCAGCGGCGGTCGCAATCTGAACTTCACGGTCGGCAACAAGAAGTACCCCGAGCAGCGCATCACCCTGAAAAACAAGCGCCAGGTCAATCCCGACCCCGCCGATATCAAGCGTATCGACAACGAACTGGCAATCCAGATCAAGGCTTACCGCACCTTCAGCCCCAACACACCGAGCAATCTGCTGCTGGACAAACCGGTCAACGGGCCGCTATCGAGCAAGTTTGGCGTGCGCCGCTTCTTCAATGGTGAAGAGCGCAACCCCCATGCAGGCCTGGACTTCGCGGTACCAGCAGGCACACCGATCAAGACCCCGGCGGCAGGCAAGGTGATTTTGATCGGCAACTACTTCTTTAACGGCAACACCGTATTTGTCGACCATGGCCAGGGCTTTATCAGCATGTTCTGCCATATGTCGAAAATCGACACCCAGGTAGGCCAGCAATTGGCCCGTGGTGATGTGGTCGGCAAGGTCGGCTCAACGGGCCGCGCCACCGGGCCGCATATGCACTGGAACGTCAGCCTGAACGACGCACGGGTGGACCCGGCAATCTTTATCGGTGCCTTCCAGCCCTAACGCAAACGCGGCATCAGCCACCCTTGCCGGCCCTGGCAGATCTGCCGGGGCATGCCCAGGCGACCAAACGAATAGGTGTTGGGACCCAGCTTCAACACCTGGAAGTAAGCGTCCATCCCCGGCGCGCTCATAAAGGCCAGGTCCTGATCAGCATTGAGCGTGTCGCCATGTAGGCGCGTCACTTTAGTCACCTTGTTTTTCAGATAAGGCCCCGCCTGTGCATATTTGAAGTCAATAAAACGATGAAAGTTGTGCACCTCGGTTTGATCATTCTGCAAAACCAGCACCTTACGGCCGCTGATGCGGGCAAACCCCAGGTTATTGCCATAAAAAAACTGACTGTATGAACCCAGCGTTCGCTCTGCCGTTTGATCAGGTGACAGCACCAGCATTTCGAAATCCAGATGACACTCCCATATCACTCGATCCGCCGAGTACAGCCACGTTGCGACCAACCAGGGGAAAACGATCAATCCAATAAAGATCACCCCCGGCGCGCTCAACTTCGCAGCGGCCATTATTCGCTTCCATCCACAACAAAATAGGAAATACACCCCGAAATGCTGACCTCTATGGGATCCCGACATAAAAAGTACCCATAAACGTCATCTCTTAATGCGCCATTCAAATACACATATGCGTAACTCGCCAGGCTCGTGAATGCGGGCGGTTTTTCCTTTAACTTGAGCAAGTGCGCATTGACTCGTTCAGGGTTGACGTTTAATCCCGGTGCCGAAAAAAAATGCAGGCCGTGCTCTCCCGGTACCGGCAGATAATTTAATTCGACGGCCGGCGACAGTGGCGAGCTCAGCCTCATGGTTTGCCAGCCAAAGGCCAGAAAAGCATTCAACATCAGCAGCCCGACCAGCAACAAATACTTGCGTCTGCCGGTGTTCTTGACCGCAGGCACGGCGACCTGATCCTCCGGCATGATCGCTAAGCGGGTGATATCGCGCCCGGCACTCAACCCATCATCTGGCGCAGGCTGCCCCCCCTCACCCAGTTTCTCGATCGAAAGGGCATCACTTATCTTGTAGCCAATGCGTGGCACCGTGACCACGTAATCGCAGTAGCCCACGGTGGATAAACAGCGACGAATCTGGGCAATGGACTGGTTGACGCTGTTGGCAGACACCTGCTGCCCATAGCGCTCCCAGCCCGCGTGCAGCAACTGCTTTTTAGTAACGATGGCGCCCTGCGCCTCAAGTAACGTCGAAAAACAGCGACTGGCGGCCGCCCCAAGCACCACAGACTGGACAACCTCACCGGCACCTGACACTTCATATAACTCATCATCAAATAACATTACGCCAGCTATCAAGTAACGGGCCATAGTATTACAGCCTTATAAAATGAGTAGACGGAGCATAATTTTCCGTCATTTCAAATGCGGAGTTAAACAACACTCTACATCAATCATTTAGCGCTGCGGTATCATGCTCTCCCTGCCAACAAACAATTCAACACCCACATCCCTTTTTTCAACGCATATTAAACACATGCAAAAACCCGCTCTTGCCAGAACAACGGGATCCGAAACAAAAGCAGGAAGTTTCAATTATTAAACATTCAAATAAACAGGCATCAGCATGAAGCGCTAACTGGCCATGTGCAGAACATCAGCCTGTGTATCATCCGCTGAACCATATCGGGGGAATAGCAGCGTCCAGCGCCACCTTGTGCCGGGCCGCCTGGGGCGTAGAGAGCATTAAACGCCGACGTTTATTGCCCTATATGTCGGCATCAAAAATGATCGTGGCATTACCCTTATAGGTACTGCCGGGATGCCTGAGCAGTTGTTCAGTCGACGCTGCGGGCACGACATAGTGCAAGGTCGCCTTGCGAGCAAACTGGCTGGTGACGGTTCTGAACACCACAGCGCCATTTTCCCCGGTACTCAGCGCCACTCGTTGGGCAGGCTGGCCACCCGAATCAAGCACAATCCCGACCGGCAAGGTCAGTTGAATATCCACCCCAACGGTGGGTTGCTCCTGCCCGGAGGTGCGAATGCCACAGGTGCCTTGCTCGGCATATTGGCACTCCAGATAGACTTTAAACCTACCGGAGCTGGAGATTTTAAAGTCATGATTGGCATACAGCGACGGTGGTGGTCGGCCAGTTGCCAGCCATCTCTGCCAGCCTCCTTCGGGCTGCAGCACTACGCGGTTGGCGCCGGGCGGAAACTCGACCTTGAGCAGATGGTTAACGGTCAATTTGAAATTGAAGGTTATCTGATTATCGCTGGGCTGCATGATATCGCCAAAGTCGAAATCCTGACCCGGCCCTATGCCATAGGTAATGCTGCCGGAGTAAGTGCCCATTTCCATGGCCAGGGGGTTGGGCGTATGCATTTCATAGCTGATGTTCATATTGCGATACCGGAAAGGTGCCGGGATCGGCACCTTGGGCATTTTCACGCAGGCCGTGGTCGCAGTCTGCGGCGCCTTCCAGAAGTAATCGTAGAAGGTTGCGTTACCGCTGCCCACACCGCCATAGGTACACGGGCTGGGTGCATTCACCCAGGTCGATTCCCACAAGTGACCGTGCCAGGTGCCGCTGCTGAGGATATAGCGCCCGCCCAGACCCGAGATCCGCCATTGCACCTGTGAACTCACCCCCGTTTGATCATGGGTGATGGTCACAGTGCGAAAGGTGGACGGGATAAGCAGGTAAGCCGCTTTTCGCCTGTCTGCCAGCGCTTCATCCGGATCAAGCCCCTTTGATGCATCAAAATCAATCGGGAAGTTGACGCTTGAAAAACCATTGGCCGCACACTGCCCCGGCAAAATCAGACAATACCCCGCCACCGGCGTGGTATTGATAAATTTATTATGAGAAGGGTCGGTGGGGTCCGGCGTAAACACTGCGGTAATTAATTGTTCTGCTGCCTGTAACGGCTGAAGAGTCACTGCCACTTGCACGCACAGAAAAAACAACACGTTAAAAAAAAATGCGAACGACTTGAAAAAAACAAACAACCGCACGGTACTCTCTCCTGATAATGGATAACAATGCAGGTTTTACCAATAATCACGCCGTTGCGCTTAAATAGCCGCAACGACCTTTATAGAGTTCCCCTGCCTTAGATATTGACATCAAACACAATCGTCACAGCTCCCCTGTAAGTACTGCCCGGGTTCTCGACCATTAGCGCCGTGACCTGCGGTTGTATTTCATAGTTCATGGTTGCCCCGCGCGATACCTGCACGCCGTCCGCTTCAAAACTCACCGCATTGTGTATGCCCTGGGCCAATGCAACTTTAAGGGCTGGCCGCTGGCCAGGCATTAATGTGATACCGGCCGGAAAACTGACGGTTGTTTGTACCGGCACCTGTGCATTGACCGTGGCTGAATCGGCGAAAATGGCGCAGTCCGTACCGACAGAGTACTGACAGTCCAGGTACATCTTGAAATGACTGGACGTCGATAACCGAAAATTCTGAAACGCACTTAAACCCGGTGCCTTGCGCCCCGAGTTAAGCCAACTCTGCCAGCCCTCTCTGGGTTGTAATACCGCCCGTTTGGAACCCTGGGGAAAATCGACGGTTAACGCACTATTGACCACAAAACTGAAATGAAGGGCAATCTGGCTATCGGCTGTCAACATCAAGCCCCCGAGATCATAATCCTGACCTGGCCCTACACTGTAAAGAGTCGTGGCAGCGTATTCACCCGGTTCCATATCCAGCGGGTTGGGCATGACGAATTCAAAAGCGGTTTCAGTCCGGTCATAAATAAAAGGGCCGGGTATTTCGAACAAGGCTCTTTTAGTGCAGGTATCCCGATAGGGAAATAGCCAAAAAAACTCATGGGTGCGCTGGAACACATTCCACAGCCGCGTCGAATAACACGGCCATACGCCCTCGTTCCAATTACCCCCTTGCCAGAGTAATCCGTGCCCCAGGTAGGGAGCCGTTGGCCCTCCCGGGGACAGTTCTGCTGCCGGTTTGATTAATACATAACGGCCGCCGAGCGCCGTCGCCCGGACTTTTAACTCAGCCTGTGAGCCTGTTTTGTTATTGACCAGCATCACACTGCGCCAACCCAGAGGCACCTTGAAAAAGGCGCCTTGCCTCAGGTCACTGGCATTGGCGACAGGATCAATGCCCGCAGACGACTCAAACACCATCGGCAACTTGACCCCTACTGCGCCGCTACAGTAAATAGGTAACGAACAATGACCTTCGCCGGGAGTCAGCAACTGGAAGGTATTTTTCGTCGGGTTACTCGGGTCTGGCGTATACACCGCTTCAAAGGTCTTTTCGAATGCTGACAGCGGTAACGCACTACACATCAATGCCACTGCCACAGCACAACGCATAAGGCGCTGACATTTAAAAAATAAAGACTTGCGCATAATAATCACTCAGTTCCAAGTTATGAATCACACGCTCCTTGTGCACGGTGTATTCACTCTGATTAAACGTCACCTGAGCACTCACGCGCCTTTTGCAACGCGAACCGAAGTGGGATGACAAACAATGTCTGATACCAGCAGTACATTGTTCTCACGTTTATGCTCGGCCGGGTTCAGGACAACACTGCACGCTGGCTGCCCGCGGTGATTGATTTCCAGGCTGGGTGACGATTCGCTCATTTCCAGTACAAAGAAGCCGTCGGCCTCAGTCACCCCGCTACTGGCATGGTTGAGAATATGCGCGCCCGCCATGGGACGACCCTGGGGGTCGACGATGCGCCCCAGCACCGACAGGGTTTTGAGTACCCGTACTTGCTGATAAATCACCCCGCCTTTATTGAGGTGATAGCGCGTTTGTGACGGTTGTATGGCGGCGGCGTGGGCATCATTGCCACTGAAGTCGAAGTGCACCGTGCCACTTTTATAAGCCCCCACCGGCACTATGTTTCTACCGGGTTTTAGCTCTGCGCCATAACTTCCGCTCATGTCGTCGGCGCGCAATATCAAGTTGTCGATGTCCGAATCCAGGTCAACAATCATCGCGCCATCGTTGCCGTAAAAATTGCCGCTGGCAGCCACGGTACCTGCGCCGAAGGCCAGCGTACTGCTGAGGTTCAAGCCACCGCTGAGCTCACCGTTATAGGAAGAGCGCTGTGCATAGGCGTCACCATTGAGCAGGCGGGTTTCAAATTGAGTCGTGCCACTCAGCCCTACTCCATAACTATCGCCTGTGAGGCTGGTGGAATAGCTTTTGAAAAAGTCACCGTTGAGGGTCTTGTTGTAGCCCACTGAACCGTTAATTTCGCGTTCACCATCACGGGAGGTACGGCTACCGATACTGGCCGAAAGATTGCCGCCCGGTTTGCCCAGCGCCAGGTTGAGGCTCAGGTCGATGCCGCGATTGCGCCGGCTACCGGTGCTGATCGTCGAGGGGCGATCAAACAGCGACACCTGCCAGTTCACGTCACTGCCAAACAGCTTGCTGCTGCGCAACCAGCTCAAATCAACCCCGGTACCGTTGGTATTGCCGCTGCTGTGACTGACCCGGCCGGTCAGGCTGCTGCTGGTACTCAAACGCCGGGTAAGCGCCAGTGAGGTGCTCTGCGTGCGGCCGTTGTAACGGGTTTTCGGGCGGATCGCGACGGTGTCCAGGTAATCGATGTCATTGCGTGTATCGAGCCAGGAGCGCGAGTGAGAAAACAGCGCGCTGCCGCCCTGGTATTGATAACGGGCCTGGACGTCGATTCCGGTGCCGTAACCTGCGGTTTGATACACATTGCTATAGAGGCTGATCCTGTCTGACAGGCTCCAGTCGATTGAGCTGCCGTATTGCATTTTTTGCGCAACACGCTGGGCATCAACTCCCAGGATGACGCGTGGATGCACCAGATAATTGACCAGCGCCCCGTAAGTCAGGCCCTGGTCATACAGAACGCCATCCCCCCAGTTGTTGAATAACTGGCGGCGCTTGCCGCCGAAGACGCTATAGCGCCAGGGTTGATCGGCATTGCGCCAGTTGTTGGGCTTGTAGATCACTTCTTCGGTGCTAGACGTCACTTGCCCGTCCTCAATCAATCGCACCTGCACCGGGTAAATACCGCCGGGAAAACGTCTTGTGTCGAGGGTTTGCAAACCGCTGGTTACGGCCTGGCTGTAAATCAGCACGCCATCGCGATAGACCTCGACCAGGCCCTGACGACTGGGTGTGACATAGATCGGGTAGGTACTGGGGCTTGAGTTGTTGACGGCCAGGCTGTCGCTGGTGCCGTACATAAAGCCGAGGGTGGTATCCGGGCTGCCGCCAAAATTGCGCGGCCGGCGGTAAACCCCCAAGGCATCTGGAGTGAAGTACCCCAGACGGAAAAAATTGCCGGCAAACTCGCGCTGGCCATAGAGCTGGTTGAGCGAGTGATAGGTGGGGGCGCCGGGTTCACCGGTACGCGCCAGTTCGGCCGAGGCCACCTGTGTCCAGTTGCCGATGCTGCTGCTGGCCTGGACGTTATATCGCGCCGCGGTGCTGGCTTCGGAGCCACCGCCACGGGCAAGATTCAATTGATTGTTTACAATCAGCCCGGCGCTTCCGCCTTCGGGCAGCGTGTGGTATTGCGCCTCTGCTCCTTTACGCTCGGCGTCATCGGTCAAAATCGACAGTTGCGACTCTTGCAGGTTGTAATGCAAGGCCACCAGGCCATTGGCACAGCTTTTGGTGCAACTGCCCAAGGGTACTGGCCGGGACAACAGTTCAAGCCATTCGGCGCGCTGTGCCTCGGGCAAGGTGCTGTCTTGTGTATCGGTGAAACTCAATAATCGAATGCTTTCATCTCGACCCAGGATCACCAGTGCATCGCCAAGCAACTGGGTATTTACATCAATACGCACAGCCAGAGGCACATCGAAGAAGTGCTCCTGAAAACCATCAGGTAAATACTCTGCCTGACTTAATACACCCAATGTGGACGGTGGATTAACCTCAGCGTTAAGGCCAGTCGATAAAATGATCGAACAGCAAACAGTCAGGGCACGACCCATTACAGAGTTCAATAGTTATTATCCAGACAAACTGACATCGTTTAGGTAAAACCCATACCACTCCACTTTCCAGGCAGCCGAACACATCAAACGTTGTTCGACCACCGGGAAAGAGAGGGCGGTTGCAGGAGCTGAGTGCAACACGGTTATTGAATTGAAGCCGGAGCATCATGCCGCATAGCCAAGGCTTCCTGCATCACCTCTCCCATGACTTCG
>NZ_JBUZTQ010000031.1:0-57662 GCF_055408445.1 Pseudomonas sp. B414
GAAGTCATGGGAGAGGTGATGCAGGAAGCCTTGGCTATGCGGCATGATGCTCCGGCTTCAATTCAATAACCGTGTTGCACTCAGCTCCTGCAACCGCCCGTTTGTTAACCACGGTGTCGTGGGGATTGAAGCTAGATGGTATTCGCAGATATGCAAATTTCATTTTCATGTTTCATGAACCTGTCGATGAAATTAAACAGTCATCTATATATGAGCGGTTTTTTAGGTTTCAATAGATAAGATGGTTATCAGCAACGCCGGGCTTATTGCGCGGCCTTATTAAACGTTCAATGAGTTGATATATTTAGTCAGGAAACGTCTGTAGCCTGATAATCATGGGTTTTAAACCGACAACAGCAGAGGTGGCGATGTCGCAACAGACGCAGAAGCTCCGGCTAAACGCCCTGATCGCATTGGTGGTCGGTTCAATGATTGGCGGCGGAATTTTTTCGCTGCCACAAAATATTGCCGAGCGTGCCGCAGGCGGTGCCGTGTTGATCGGTTGGGCGATCACGGCGGTGGGAATGCTGGCACTGGCTTTTGTGTTCCAGACCCTGGCCAATCGCAAGCCGGAACTCGACTCGGGGGTGTATGCCTACGCCAAGGCCGGGTTTGGCGATTACATGGGCTTCTCGTCTGCCTGGGGCTACTGGATCAGTGCCTGGATGGGCAACGTCGGCTACTTTGTGTTGCTGTTCAGCACCCTGGGCTATTTTTTTCCGGTGTTTGGCCAGGGCAATACGCCGATTGCCATCGGTTGCGCGTCACTGCTGCTGTGGGGCGTGCATTTTCTGGTGTTGCGCGGGATCAAGGAGGCGGCGTTTATCAACCAGCTGACCACCGTGGCCAAGATCGTGCCTATCGTGATGTTTATCGTGCTGGCTGGCGTGGCGTTCAAGGCCGATATTTTTACCCGGGATTTTTGGGGCGCCGAGACTCCGAGCCTGGGCAGCGTGATGGACCAGGTGCGCAATATGATGCTGGTCACGGTGTTTGTGTTTATCGGCATTGAAGGCGCCAGTGTGTACTCGGGGCGTGCCGAAAAGCGCTCGGATGTGGGCAAGGCCACGGTGATCGGATTTCTCGGGGTGCTGGCACTGCTGGTGATGGTCAACGTGCTGTCACTGGGGATCATGACCCAGCCTGAACTGGCCAAGCTGCAAAACCCGTCGATGGCCGGTGTGCTTGAGCATGTGGTGGGGGAGTGGGGCGCGATTTTGATCAGTATTGGCCTGGCGATTTCATTGCTGGGTGCACTGTTGTCGTGGGCGTTGCTGTGCGCCGAGATCCTGTATGCCACGGCCCGGGACAAGACCATGCCGGCGTTCCTGAAAAAGGAAAACGTCAACCATGTACCGGTCAATGCCCTGTGGCTGACCAATTCGATGATCCAGATTTTTCTGCTGATCACTCTGGTATCGGCGGGTACTTACACCAGTCTGATCTACCTTGCATCGTCGATGATCCTGGTGCCTTACCTGTGGTCGGCAGCTTATGCGGTGCTGCTGTGTGTCAGAGGGGAGACTTACGAGCGGGCAAGCCGTCGGCGGATCAAGGATCTGCTGGTGGGGGCAATCGCGCTGATTTATGCGATGTGGCTGCTGTATGCGGCGGGCCCCAAGTACTTGTTGTTGTCGGCATTGCTGTATGCCCCGGGGGTTATCTTTTTTGCCAAGGCCAAGCGTGAACAGCATGAGCCGCTGTTCAAGACATGGGAGAAGGTGATTTTCGGCGCTGTGGTGGTGACGGCGCTGGGAGCGGCTTATGCGCTTTATAGCGGCTTGATAACCTTGTAACCCGGTGGTGATCAAAACCTGTGGGAGCGGGCTTGCTCGCGATGCAGGCGCCTCGGTGGTACAGCCATATTGCGTTGATGCCATCGCGAGCAAGCCCGCTCCCACAGGGGCAGGGGCAGCTTGTGTATCAGTCGCTTTGCACAGGGGGGACGGCCAGAGGCAAGCGCTCAGGCCGTGTCCAGATCCACAGGTTGCCCAGGCTCATGCCGGCAATCGCCAGGAACACAGGCCAGCCATGATCAAGCACATAGAGCATCAGGCCCGCGCACAGCAGCATGCTGACGGTGGCGCTGATCTTGGCTTTGCGCTGGATGATTTTGCCGTTGCGCCAGTTGCTCAGGATCGGGCCGAACAAGCGGTGATTTTCCAGCCAGGCACTCAGGCGCGGCGAGCTTTTGGTCGCAGCCCAGGCAGCGAGCAAAATAAATTCAGTGGTCGGCAGGCCGGGAATCACAATCGCGATCAGGCCAATGCCCAGGCTCACATAGGCCAGCAAACCGAACAGGATACGGGCGATTTTCGACGAAGATCGGGTTTGGCAGGTCATAAGCTCGGGACGCATAAAAGGACACCCGGTCAGCAAGCGCTGACCGGGCCTGCCAGCTTAAGCCAGTTCTGGCTGAGCAGCGTAGGCGTGCTCCAGTAATACGGTGAAACGCTCAAAGGCCGCTACTGCACCTTTGTCTAGATCAGCTTCTTCTTCAGCGCTCAGTTCCAGACCGTCGAGGGTCTTGATAAAGCTTTTCCAGCCTTCGGCACGGCCACCGGCAGGCTCGCCCAGGTGGCGGGCGCCGAAGGTGTCGCTCAGGCCCAGGCCCACGGCACGCTTGATCAGGAACGCAGCGCCCAGCTTGGAGCCTTCGGAAACGAAGATCCAGCCCAGTGCTTCTGCCTTGCTTGGCGAGTTGACCGCACCGGCAACCGGAGCAGGTACTTCGGTGTTGAGGTCAGCCAGATCGGCCTTGGCTTGCTCGGCGCGGCAGCGCTCTGGCAGGTCGGGCACGATCTCTTTCAGGGCCGGGTCGGTGTACAGCGCCTTGAGTTCCGACTGGAACAGATACTGGGCCACAACAAAGCGGGCGAAATTGGCTACTTCTTCAAACGGCTTATGCGCCTTGACCAGTGCGTCGAGCTTTTGATGCGGCTCGTTGGTGATCTGGTTCAGACGTTGTGAACGCAAGGCAGGACGTGCTGCGGATTCAGGAGCGGTCATGAAAATATCCTTGAGAATGAGATGCGCTTTGTAACTAGACGATCAAGAAGACGCATCACAGTAAAAATTCCTCACTGCGCAGAGCAAAAGCCTGCGCGGTGAGGTGCGCGTTTAGATATCCCAGACCAGATTGATCGCGAAGTTACGGCCCGGAGCCGTCAGACGCTCCATATTGGCGGGGTTGAGCACACCGGCTTCACCCACGCTGTCGTAGCCACGCACGTCATCCCAGTTCCAGTATTTCTTGTCGGTCAGGTTGTACAGGCCGGCGTTGACGGTGACGTCCTTGGTGACCTTGTAGAAACCGGTCAGGTCGAGCACGCCATAACCCGGCGACTTGAATTGCTTGCTGGTGCCATCGGGCGAGAAGAAGCTGGTGTCATCCACCTGATCCTTGCGCTTGACCAGTGTCCAGCTCACCAGGCCCCCGTAGTTCTGCTGCTCGTAGCCCAGGCCCATCACGGCGGTCAGCGGGTTGACGCTGTTGATCGGCTGGCCAGTATCGTCGTTGCGACCGTGGGCATAAGCCACCGAACCACGGGTGTAGAGGCCCTGGGGAGCGCCGAAGGCGTCCAGATTCAGGCGACCTTTGACTTCAGCGCCCTTGATGGTGGCGTGCTTGATGTTGTTGGCCTGGAACTTGAGGTCGTCATAGCCAGGGGTGATGGCGTCTTCGTTGATAAAATCGCGGTACTTGTTATAGAACACGGCGACGTCAAAAGTGCCGGCGTCAAAGTTGCCGCGCAAGCCAGTCTCGTAGCTTTTGCTCTTTTCCGGTTCCAGGTCCGGGTTTGGCTCCACCGAGTAGCCTGCCTGAAGGTTGTCAAAGCGGCCATACAGCGCTTTGGCAGTCGGGGTGCGGAAACCTTCGGCGTACTGGCCGTACCAGGTGTAGTGGTCGTTGAACGCGTAGGTGACGCCCAGTTTTGGCGACAGGCGGTGCCAGACTTTGTCTTTGTCGCTGACCGTGTCCAGGTTGTCAGGGTTAACGGTGTTGAGGAATTCCTGGGTGATATGCGGCGTCAGCTTGGTGTAGTCGTAACGCAGGCCCGGCATAAAGGTCCAGTCGTTCCAACTGATCTGATCCTGGGCGAACAGGCTGTAGGTATTGATGGTTGGGTCCGGGAAGTCGCTGGACTTGACCAGATAGTCTTTCGGACTGTTGGCGCCAACCGCGGTGCAACCCGAGCCGATGGCCAGGCAAGTGCCCGAGCCGCTGCGCGAGCCGGTGACTTTCTGATGCTTGACGGTAGCGCCGTAGGTCAGCAAGTGATCGGTGTCTGCAATATGGAAGGCCTTGTCCGCCTGGGCATCCAGGACCCACGACTTTTCTTCGTAGGTGGTGTTACGCGAGCGCATCACATGACGGCTGAAAGGGAAGTAGTCTTCCAGGGTGTCCTGGTCGGTCTTGGCGATTTGATAGTTCAGGCTCCACTTGAAGTGGTCGGCCAGCAGGGTGTCGAGCACCATGCTGTTTTCCAGGCCGAAACGCTCGCGGCTGATGGTGTCCTTGCCGTTGCGCGAAAGGTACATGCCCAGCGGCTGGCCCGCGTTGTAGGGGCCGCCGACGGCACTTTTTTCATTGACGCTGACGCGATCCTTGAACTTTTCGTAGGTGAAACCAAGACGATCATCATCGTTGTAGTTCCAGCCTGCCTTGGCCAGTACGTTGGTGGTTTTCACGTCTTCAGGGTTGGCCGCAGTGCGGGACAGGCCGGTGCCACCGTGATCGCCGTAGGATTCGGTTTCGTGACCGTCTCGCTGGCTCAGGTGCAGCAAACCGTCGAACTCGCCGGAGCGTCCGGCCACGGTGGCGGATTTCAGCCAGCTGCGATCGGCCGAGCTGTAGCCCGTTTTCAGACGGGCACCGACATCCTGGCCTGGCTTGATAATGTCATCCGGGTCCAGGGTGAAGTAGCTGACGGCGCCGCCAATAGCGTTGCTGCCGTACAGCACCGACGCCGGGCCACGCAGGATTTCGACGCGCTTGATCACTTCCGGATCGACATAGTTGCGCTGGGTCTTGGCGTAAGGGCCGTTGAAGAACGAGTTGGGGATTTCTACGCCATCGACCTGGGTCAGAATCCGGTCGCCATCGATGCCGCGAATGTTGTAGTTGCTGATCCCGCCGCGCTGGCCGGCGCCGCCTACCGAGACCCCCGGCTCATAACGCACCAGGTCTTTGATGGTATTGACGTTATCGCGGTCCATATCCTGGCGATCATGGACGGTGATGGTGCTGGGCACCGAGTTCACGTCCTGCTCCTGACGGGTGGCGCTGATGGTCACTTGTTGCAGGGCCAGGGTGCCGGTGGAGCTGCTGCGCTTTTCCAGCACGATATTGTTGTTGCTCAGTTTGCGATAGCCCAGGTTGGTGCCGATCAGCAGGCGCTCCAGGGCTTTTTCCGGGGACAGCGAGCCACGCACGCCCGGCGATGAAATATTCTGCGCCAGCTCGGCCGGCAAGCCGACCTGCCAGCCGGTGACGCTGCTGAAGTCGTTGAGTGCAGAGGCCAGTGGCTGTTGCGAGATTGCAAACTTGTAATTGCCCACGGAGCGCGTAGCCGGCTGCTCATCGGTTGCCGCCAGGGCTGGAGCCGCCTGTACGCCGGCCAGAATCATGGCAGCGGTCAACAACGACAACGTGCACTGCTGCAAACCGCCCTTGCGGGGGTTGGATGAGGACCGGCTGTTGAAACGAGTGGGCATTGATAGCGCTCCGTGGTGAACGAATCTTATAGTTGCGAAGCTGACTCAAAATGCGAATCAGTTGCATTGACTACAACGAGACGAATGACCTTAGGCTATCGAGTAAAAAAATTTACATTTAATTGCAATTTCTTCGACATGAACTCAACAGAGAGACACTCTGTGGGGCGGCGGGCTTGCTCGCGATGGCGTGACTGCGGTGTGCCTGACGAAGCTGCGTCGATTCGATCGCAGGCAAGCCAGCTCCCACAAAAGCACTGCACTTATCAGTTGAGGATTACCAGCGCCGGGAATTCCGAGATGCTGCTGGAGGTGATATGGGCCAGTGAACGGACGATGTCCAAAGGCTGATCGAGGCGGTAGTTGCCGGTCACGGCCACGCTGGCCAGTTTTTCGTTGTTGTTGACGATCCAGCCGGGGTAATAGCGGCGCACTTCATCCAGCACCTTGCCCATCGGACAGTTTTCAAACACCAGGCGCCCCTGCACCCAGGCCAGGTCGGTCTGGGGGTTGAGCCGGGCAGTCTTGCTGAAACCGTTGGGGCCGATGCGCACGGAATTACCGGCAGACAGGCGCATTTGCGCGCCGGCACTGTTTACCCGTAAATCCACATCACCCCGCTGCACCCGCACCTGGGCCTCGCCATTGAGGTAGCTCACGGCAAAGGCGGTATCGCGCACGCTGACGCGCACCGGGCCAGCATCCAGCACCAGCGGGAACTCCAGATCGGCCGGGACTTCGAAATAGGCTTCGCCCTGATACAGGCGCGCGCTGCTCTGGGCATTGACCACTTTGCTGGAAAACGCTGAGTTGGTATTGAGCAGCACTTTGGAGCCGTCTTCAAGCTCAAGGCGCTGGCGCTCGCCGACCACGGTCAGGTGATCAGCCTGCAGGCGTAGCGGCACATTGCTGTAGCTGCCGACGCTGATAATCACCACCGCTGCAGTTGCCAGGTGCTTCCAGTGCCGCCCTATGCGTCGCAACAGGCTCGGCGTGCGGCGGGCTTGCAGGTTTTGCGCAGCCGCCAGCAGCGGCTCGCCGTTCCAGATCGCATTGGCCTTGGCAAAAGCCTGGGCATGGGCGGGGTTGGCATTGAGCCAGGTTTCAAAGTCGGCTTTTTGTTCGTCGCTCGCACACTCAAGGGTAATCAGCCAGTCCAGTGCCTGATCCATGGCGCTGTCTTGCAGCACGTCTTGCGCAGAGTTGTGAGTGTCCGGCACGGGTGTTCCTTGGCAGTCTCAGGGCGGTTTTGCAGGCGTCGACGGGTAAGGTTAAGGGCGATTGAGCCTGTCGGCTACCCCGATGCAGATTGCCATGATCAATTTGAGCTCCTTTTGAACCGTGCTCAGGGACACGTCAAGATCTTCGGCAATCTCTTGATAACTGCAGCCGTGCAGGCGGCTAAGGATGAAAATTCGTTGTTGGCGGGCGCTTAACTGGCTCAGGCTCACACTCAATCGCTCCAGTAATTGCGCGGCTTGATGGGCTTCTTCCGGGGTGCTGAGGGTGGAGGCGACGCCCTCGATGACTTCCAGCGGCACATCTTCAATCACGGTGCGTGACTGGATGCGCCGGGCACGCAGATGGTCGAGCGCCAGGTTGCGGGCGGTCTGAAAAACAAAAGGTTCGAGGTGATCGACGGTACGCTCGTTCAGGGCCCGGGTTACGCGCAAATAGGTTTCCTGCAGCAGGTCCTCGGCGGTGCTGTGGTTGTTGACCATGCGCTCCAGCGTACGCAGCAGGGTTACCCGTTGGGTAAGGAAGACTTGATTGAAGTGGGACTGACTCACAGCGCTACCCGACCGATTCTGAGCGAATGATAATGCTTATCATCTATGCTATTGGTCAAGTGATGTTTTCAAATCAGGCAATTCCCCCCTTTGTGGGAGGTGTTTGCCGGTTCAGGTACGGCCTTTCAGGTACGCACTGTAATCCGGGATGCGGTGTTCATGGGGCTGGCTCATCAGCGGGCTGCTGAGCAGGTAATCGGCGCTGCATTCATTGCACGCCACCGGAATGTTCCATACCGCCGCTACCCGCAGCAGGGCCTTGATGTCCGGGTCGTGGGGCTGTGGCTCGAACGGGTCCCAGAAGAACACCAGCATGTCGACCCGCTGTTCGGCGATCCGTGCACCGAGTTGCTGGTCACCACCCAATGGGCCGCTGATCATGCTTTCGATCGGCAGCCCCAGGCGTTGGTTCAGCATCAGGCCAGTGGTGCCGGTGGCGCACAGATCATGCTGGCTGAGGGCAGCCTTGTGCCGCTCGGCCCAGTCCAGCAAGAAGCCCTTGCAATGATCGTGGGCCACCAGGGCGATACGCTTGCGCGCCGCCAGGGTGGCCGTGGTGAAGCTGATACCGATCATCGCGTTACTCCGCGTTGCACAGCGCCAGGCAGTTATCGAGCATACGGTTGGAGAAACCCCACTCGTTGTCGTACCAGGCCAGCACTTTCAGCAGTTTGCCGCTGACCTTGGTGTGATTGGCGTCGAAGATCGATGAAAGCGGGTTGTGGTTGAAATCGCTCGATACCAGCGGCAGGGTGTTGTAACCCAGGACCCTGGAGTGCTGGCTGGCTTCCTTGAACAGTGCATTGACTTCAGCCGCGGTGGTTTCGCGCTGGAGTTCGATGGTCAGGTCAACCAGCGACACGTTGATCACCGGTACCCGCACGGCCATGCCGGTCAGCTTGCCAGCCAGCTCTGGCAATACCAGGCCTACGGCTTCGGCGGCGCCGGTTTTGCTCGGGATCATGTTCTGGGTGGCCGAGCGCGCACGGTACGGGTCCGAGTGATAAACGTCGGTCAGGTTCTGGTCATTGGTGTAGGCGTGGATGGTGGTCATCAGGCCGTTTGCAATGCCGAACTCGCGGTGCAGGATCTGCGCCACTGGTGCCAGGCAGTTGGTGGTGCAGGAAGCGTTGGAAATAATCTGGTGCGATTGACGCAGAATGTCGTGGTTAACACCGTAGACCACAGTCGCATCGGCATTTTTGCCTGGTGCAGAGATAATCACCTTACGGGCGCCAGCGATAATATGCGCTTCTGCTTTGCTGCGTTCTGTGAACAAACCTGTGCATTCAAACACCACATCGACTTTCAGTGCTGCCCACGGCAGTTCCGCCGGGTTGCGAATGGCCGTTACGCTGATACGGTCGCCATTGACGGTCAGGCTTTCCTGGTCGTGCTCGACGTTGGCGTCGAATGTGCCGTGAACCGTGTCGTACTTGAGCAGATGAGCATTGATCGAACTGTCACCCAGATCGTTGATGGCGACGATCTGCAGATCCTGACGGTAGCCTTGGGTATACAGTGCGCGCAGGACGTTACGGCCGATACGGCCAAAACCATTGATTGCGATTCGTAGAGTCATGGAAAGCGCCTGTCATCGATTTGTTGTTGGAATTACAAGATTATTCGCATAAAAATAGAAAACAAGCCATTTAAGTGGCAATATTTTGTTTTATCTACAACGAGTGACCTGAATCAACGGGTCCGAATGATTGAAGTCGTGCGTCTGCACCCTTCGATCAGCATAGGACACGCACAGGTCGCCACATCCGTTAGCCTGGAGTTCAACACATGCATCCCCGCGTTCTTGAAGTCACCGAGCGTCTTATTGCCCGCAGTCGTGCAACCCGCGAGGCGTATCTGACGCTTATTCGTGGCGCTGCCGGTGACGGGCCGCAACGCGGCAAGCTGCAATGTGCCAACTTCGCCCACGGCGTGGCCGGGTGTGGTACTGAAGATAAAAACAGCCTGCGGATGATGAACGCGGCCAACGTGGCAATTGTTTCGTCATATAACGACATGCTCTCGGCACATCAGCCGTACGAACACTTCCCTGAGCAAATCAAAAAAGCGTTGCGCGAAATCGGCTCGGTAGGCCAGTTCGCCGGTGGCACCCCGGCCATGTGCGATGGCGTGACCCAGGGCGAGCCGGGCATGGAACTCAGCCTGCTGAGCCGTGAGGTTATTGCCCTGTCGACGGCCGTGGCGCTTTCGCACAACATGTTCGATGCAGCGCTGATGCTGGGCATTTGCGACAAGATCGTGCCGGGCCTGTTGATGGGCGCACTGCGCTTCGGTCACTTGCCGACCATCTTTGTGCCGGGCGGGCCGATGCCTTCGGGAATTTCCAACAAGGAAAAAGCCGATGTGCGTCAGCGTTACGCTGAAGGCAAGGCAAGCCGCGAAGAGCTGCTGGAGTCGGAGATGAAGTCCTACCACAGTCCGGGCACCTGCACCTTCTACGGCACCGCCAACACCAACCAGTTGTTGATGGAAGTCATGGGTCTGCACTTGCCGGGTGCCTCGTTCGTCAATCCCTACACGCCATTGCGTGATGCGCTGACTCGCGAAGCCGCACATCAGGTCACCCGTCTGACCAAGCAAAATGGCGACTTCGTGCCATTGGGCGAGATCGTTGACGAGCGCTCGCTGGTCAACTCCATTGTTGCCCTGCACGCAACCGGCGGCTCGACCAACCACACCTTGCATATGCCGGCGATTGCCATGGCGGCGGGTATTCAGCTGACCTGGCAAGACATGGCCGACCTGTCCGAGGTGGTGCCGACCCTGTCCCATGTGTATCCAAACGGTAAAGCCGATATCAACCACTTCCAGGCTGCGGGCGGCATGGCGTTCCTGATTCGCGAACTGCTGGAAGCCGGGTTGCTCCACGAAAACGTCAATACCGTGGCCGGTTATGGCCTGAGCCGCTACACCCGTGAGCCGTTCCTGGTGGATGGCGAACTGGTCTGGCGTGAAGGCCCGATCGAAAGCCTCGACGAGTCGATCCTGCGTCCGGTTGCCCGGGCATTTTCTGCCGAGGGCGGCTTGCGGGTAATGGAAGGCAACCTGGGGCGCGGCGTGATGAAGGTTTCGGCGGTAGCGCCTGAGCATCAGATTGTCGAAGCTCCGGCGCGGGTGTTCCAGGATCAGCAGCAATTGGCCGATGCATTCAAGGCCGGTGAGCTGGAGCACGATTTTGTTGCGGTGATGCGCTTCCAGGGCCCGCGTTCCAACGGTATGCCCGAGCTGCACAAGATGACGCCGTTTCTCGGTGTATTGCAGGACCGCGGCTTCAAGGTGGCGCTGATTACTGACGGGCGCATGTCTGGCGCGTCGGGCAAGATCCCGGCGGCGATCCATGTCAGCCCTGAGGCATCGATTGGCGGTGCGCTGGCACGGGTACAGGACGGTGACATGATTCGCGTCGACGGCGTAAAAGGTACGTTGCAACTGCTGGTGGATGAGGCAGAATTTGCCGCACGCACCCCGGCCATCGGCACACTGGATAATGCCGTCGGTACCGGGCGTGAGTTGTTTGCGTTTATGCGTCAGGCCTTCAGTTCGGCCGAGCAGGGCGCGAGTACCTTTACCTCGTCTCTGGAAAGTCTGAAATGAAGCTCGCTCTGGTCGGTGACATTGGCGGTACTAACGCACGCTTTGCCTTGTGGGAAAACGACCAGCTGCGGTCGGTCCAGGTGCTGGCCACGGCGGACTTCACCTGCCCTGAAGATGCCATCAAGCTGTACCTGGACTCACTGAATCTGGCGTTGGGCGCTGTAGGCTCGGTGTGCCTGTCAGTGGCCGGGCCGGTCAGTGGCGATGAATTCCGCTTTACCAACAACCACTGGCGCCTGAGCCGCTCGGGCTTCTGCCGCACGCTGCAAGTCGACAACCTGCTGCTGATCAATGATTTCAGTGCGATGGCCCTGGGCATGACTCGCCTGGAGCCGGACGATGTGCGCCAAGTGTGTCCCGGTATTGCCGACTCTACCCGTCCGGCAGTAGTGATCGGCCCTGGCACCGGGTTGGGCGTGGGCACCTTGCTCAACCTGGGCGAGGCGCAGTGGATGGCGTTGCCGGGGGAGGGCGGTCACGTTGACCTGCCCATGAGCAACCCGCGGGAAGTGCAGTTGTGGCAGCACATCTACAACGAAATCGGCCATGTGAGTGCGGAAAGTATTTTGAGCGGTAGCGGACTGCCGCGTGTCTATCGGGCGATCTGTGCGGTGGATGGCCATACGCCGGTGCTGGATAGCGACCGTGCCATCACGGCCGCCGCCCTCGCCGGTGATCCGGTTGCACTTCAGGTTCTGGAGCATTTCAGTTGCTGGTTGGGACGTGTAGCGGGTAACAATGTGCTGACTATCGGCGGGCGTGGCGGGGTGTATATCGTCGGTGGCGTGATACCGCGCTTTGCCGATATCTTCCTGGCCAGCGGCTTTGCCCGCAGCTTCGCCGACAAGGGCTGCATGAGTGATTACCTCAAGGGTATCCCGGTGTGGCTGGTGACGGCGCCGTATCCAGGCTTGATCGGTGCGGGGGTGGCGTTGCAGCAGGCGTTTGGCTAAAAAGTCATCCCCCGCTGCCACAATGATTCCTGCAGAGCTCGAATTTTGATAGCAGCGCAAACCCTGTGGGAGCAGGCTTGCCTGCGATGCAGGCGCTGCGGTCTGTCAGGCGAACCGCAGTGATGCCATCGCGAGCAGGCTCGCTCCCACATAATGGTCCCTGCAAACAGCAGATTTTGTGTACAGCATAAAACCTGTGGGAGCAGGCTTGCCTGCGATGGCATCACCGCTGTTTGCCTGACAGATCGCATCGACTGCATCGCGAGCAAGCCCGCTCCCACAGGGCTTTGTTCGCCGCATAAAAACAACAAGGAACACCACAGTGAGTACACCCGGCAAATCCATCTTGCTGGTCGATGATGACCAGGAAATTCGCGAACTGCTTGATCTCTATCTCACCCGCGCCGGTTTTCAGGTGCGTACCGTGGGCGATGGTGCGGGTTTTCGTGAGGCCTTGGATGCAGCTGCGAGCGATCTGCTGATCCTTGATGTCATGTTGCCCGACGAAGATGGCTTCAGCCTCTGCCGCTGGGTGCGCCAGCATCCGCGCTTTGCGCAGATTCCGATCATCATGCTGACTGCCAGCTCTGACGAAGCCGATCGTATCATCGGTCTTGAACTGGGTGCCGACGATTACTTGGGCAAGCCCTTCAGCCCGCGTGAATTGCTGGCCCGGATCAAGGCGCTGTTGCGCAGGGTGCAATTTGCCAATACCGGCTCGGGCAACGAAGTTCTGGCTTTTGAGGATTGGCGGCTCAACACCGTTACCCATCGGCTGTTTCATACCGATGGTGAAGAGGTGATCCTCTCGGGTGCGGATTTTGCCTTGCTCAAACTGTTTCTCGATCACCCACAACAGATTCTCGACCGGGACACCATCGGCAATGCGACCCGTGGCCGCGACCTGATGCCCCTGGACCGTATTGTCGACATGGCGGTCAGTCGCTTGCGCCAACGTCTGCGCGATACCGACAAGCCGCCCCGGCTGATCCGCACCATCCGCGGCAGTGGTTATCAACTGGCGGCTCAGGTCTTGTCCGCCAATGAGCTTTAACTTCCTGCGCAAATGGCATATGCCCCGCTCACTGCTGGGGCGCATGTTGTTGCTCACCTTGCTGGCCATTTTGCTGGCACAAACATTATCGAGCGCCATCTGGCTCTCGCAGTTGCGCACCACGCAACTCGAAGGGCTGGTCAACAGTGCGCGCAGCATGGCGCACTCGATGAACGCCACGGTGACCTATCTGCGCTCCTTGCCGCTGGCCTATCGCCCGCTGGTGCTGGATCAATTGCGCAGCATGGGAGGTACGCGTTTTGTCGTCAGTCTCAATGACAAGCCGCTGGATATGCAGGTGCTGCCGATAACCCAGCGCAAACAGGCGGTGCTGGACGCGGTGGATCAGGTGTTGCGCGAGGCCGTGGGGCCCAATGTCGATATGTCGGTGAAATTTGTCAGCCCGCAGGACCTGCGGATTTTCAATGCCGGTTTGAAGCTCGATGAGCTGCCGCGTTCCTGGGCGCACTTTGCCTTGACGCTGGAGCCGGTCAATCCGCCGGTGCTGGTGACGCAAATTCAGATGGTGCCGGGGGAGTGGCTGTATATCGCCTCCTTGCTGCCCCAACCCTATACCAGCCTTGAAGAAGAAGGGCTGCCCGCACTGCAGGTGTGGTTTATCGTGCTCAGCAGTGTCTTTTTGTTGCTGTTTATCGGCTTGCTGGTGCACTGGCAAAGTCGCCCGCTCAAGCGTCTGGCCCGCGCAGCCCGCGATATGTCGCTGGGCGAGGATGAGGTCAAGCCGGTCGAGATTGGTGGCGGCAGCGAAGTGGTTGAGGTGGGGCGTGCGCTTAACACCATGCGTGCCCGTATCAGCCGTTACCTGACTGAGCGCAGCCAGTTGTTCAGTGCCATCTCCCATGACCTGCGCACGCCCATCACCCGCCTGCGCCTGCGCGTCGAGCTGCTGGAAGACGAGCAACTGCAACACAAGTTCGGGCGTGATCTGGATGAGCTGGAAATGCTGGTCAAAGGCGCGCTGCAATGCGTGAAAGACACCGATATTCACGAAAATATCGAGCCCGTGGACCTCAATCATCTGCTCGATTGTTTGATCGAGCCTTATTTGCTGCCCCAGGGTAATGGTCGTGTGACGTTACAGGGGCGGGCCTTGCGTCCTTACCCCGGCAAGCCACTGGCCCTGCGTCGCTGCATGGGTAACTTGATCGATAACGCACTCAAGTACGGAAAAAACGCCCACTTGCGCATCGATGATAATGAGCAGGCCTTTGTCCTCACCGTTGACGATGAGGGGCCGGGAGTGCCCGAGCAACGTCTGGAGCAAGTGTTTGAACCGCACTTTCGCCTCGCCGGGCAACAACAGGGGTACGGGCTGGGGTTGGGGATTGCCCGCAGCATCGCCCATAGCCACGGCGGTGAAGTCAGTTTGCAAAACCTGCGCGTCGGCGGGCTGCGGGTGACTTTGCACTTGCCGCGAAATGGCGACTGATCGACAGGCTCGCCTGCTCGGCACTGATGGGTAGCAAGGGCTCCAGATTGGTAGACGGTGCTTTTTTAATCACCACGTCAGGTATTCGCGGGCTGTTCATCGCAGCATTGATACGATTTTCGCGCACGCGCCTGCTGGTTTGGCTGAAGTGTTGCTGCAGCTTTTCCATGGCCACGTCATAGGGCTCGTTGCACAGCGTCAATTGCCGCTCACGCTCTTGCAGTGCCAACGCTTTGGCTTGTTCATCACCATAACGATCAACCCGAAAACTCTTGCTCAAGTTGTAGCCATGAATACGGGTGGTCGCACGCCAGTAATCAATATGGTTGGACTGCACCCGGTAGACCCCCGGGTGGCCGCTGGTGTTGTGGGGCATCAGGCGTTGGCGGTTTTCGTAGGTGAAGGCCTGGGGCATTTTCAGCACCAGTTGGTTACGCATTTTTTCGGCTGCATCCAGGGCTTGGGCTTCACCCCCATACTCGGCGAAGTCGAACAGGTGGATATGCACTTTTCCTGAGCGCTGAATGTCCAGCTTCCAGGCATAGGGGCTACCGTCGTGATTTTTTAGCAGGCAAATAAAGCAGTGGTTCTGGGGCGTAGCCTGATGTTTTGGCATGAGTCTTATCTCCTGATGGGGACCTGCATCCGTTCTTGAATTGTGGCGACCTGTTGCAGACTCGCTGAAGTTTTTTACAGGTTCAACGTGGGAAAACGACTTCGGGATCCGTCCTACAAGTAACGCGGAAAATGCCTTGCCCGGTTGTAGGCGCAGCTTTAGGGTTTACAAGAATGCAGATCTGCAGGCAGTTGAAACATCTTCAGAACCCAATACTGCTTTCGCTCTTGATGTCACCAGGTTGTGACATTTGCGCGTCTCTTCGTTACGCGCGATCAGACAGTGATGGATACACTCACTAGCAGCGCAAGCAGAAGACTTGCACAGCTATAACAACAAGAAAGGTCACGACATGAATTCATTCAATCGCCTCGCCGTTGTCATTTCGCTTGCCACGCTATTTCCCCTGGGTGCTTATGCTGCCGCCCCTGCCGATTCCAAAGGCACGGTTGAAGTGGTGCATTGGTGGACTTCCGGTGGTGAAGCCAAAGCGGTTGATGTGCTGAAAAAGCTGATCGAAAAAGACGGTTACACCTGGCAGGACAGCGCTGTAGCAGGCGGTGGCGGTGCAGCGGCCATGACCGTACTGAAAACCCGTGCCGTCTCCGGCAACCCGCCATCAGCGGCACAAATCAAGGGCCCGGACTTGCAAGAGTGGGGCGCCCTTGGTCTGTTGACCAACCTCGACGAGGTGTCCAAGGCCAATAACTGGGACACCCTGCTGTCCAAGACCGTATCCGATACCATGAAGTACGACGGCCATTACGTGGCGGTACCGGTGAATATCCACCGGGTGAACTGGTTGTGGATCAACCCGGCAGTGTTCAAAAAAGCCGGTATCGACAAAGCCCCCACCACCCTTGATGAGCTGTTTGCGGCGGGCGACAAGCTCAAGGCCGCAGGCTTTATCCCCCTGGCCCACGGTGGTCAGCCATGGCAGGACAGCACTGTTTTTGAAGATATTGTGCTGAGCGTCATGGGCCCTGAAGGCTATAAGAAAGCCTTCGTCGAGCTGGATGAAAAAACCCTCACTGGCCCGCAGATGGCCGAAGTCTTCACCAAACTGAAAAAACTCCAGGGCTACATGGACCCGGATGGCACCGGCCAGGACTGGAACCTGGAAGCGGCCAAAGTGATCAACGGCAAGGCCGGCATGCAGATCATGGGTGACTGGGCGAAAAGCGAGTGGGCTGCTGCCGGTAAAAAGGCTGGTACTGATTTCGAGTGCGTACCTTTCCCGGGCACCCAAGGCAGCTTTACCTACAACATCGACTCGTTGGCGATGTTCAAACTGTCTGCGAAAAACAACACGCCGGGCAATATCGCTGCGCAAAACGATGTGGCCAAAGTCGCGCTTGAGCCTGAATTCCAGTACGTGTTCAACCAGAACAAAGGTTCGATCCCGGTCCGCAGCGATCTGGACATGAGCAAGTTCGACAGCTGTGCCCAGGCCTCGGCCAAAGACTTTGCTGAAGCGGGCAAGACTCACAGCCAGTTGCCGAGCATGGCGCACAACATGGCCACTTCGCTGGCGGTGCAAGGTGCGATCTTCGACACGGTCAGCAACTTTATGAGCGACAAGAATGCCGATCCTGCCAGCGCCGGGAAAAAGCTCTACTCGGCGATCAAGTCCGCCCAGTAACTCGTTGCTCTGACCTGCCACGCTCAGGCGTGGCGCCCCCTAATCCCAGGCTGTGCGGCATCTGCGTTGGCGGATGCCGGCGTACCCTCTCGGGAGTATTTCGATGAGTTCCGTGGCTGTGTTCAGCAAGGCCTCGCCCTTTGATGCGCTGCAACGCTGGTTGCCCAAGCTGGTTTTGGCGCCGAGCATGCTGATCGTATTGGTTGGCTTTTATGGCTACATTTTTTGGACGTTCCTGCTCTCGTTCACCAATTCCAGCTTTATGCCCAGCTACAAGTGGGTAGGCCTGCAGCAGTACGCACGCTTGATGGACAACGACCGCTGGTGGGTCGCGAGCAAGAACCTGGCGGTGTTTGGCGGCATGTTTATCGCCATCAGCCTGGTGATCGGGGTGTTCCTGGCCATCCTGCTCGACCAGCGGATCCGCAAGGAAGGCTTTATCCGCACGATTTATCTGTACCCGATGGCGCTGTCGATGATCGTCACCGGTACGGCCTGGAAATGGCTGCTCAACCCGGGCCTGGGCCTGGACAAAATGCTCCGTGACTGGGGCTGGGAAGGCTTTCGCTTTGACTGGCTGCTGGATCAGGACCGGGTGGTGTACTGCCTGGTGATCGCCGCGGTATGGCAGGCATCGGGTTTTGTCATGGCGATGTTTCTGGCCGGTTTGCGCGGGGTCGACCAGTCGATCATTCGTGCAGCCCAGGTGGACGGGGCGAGCTTGCCGAGCATCTACCTGCGCATCGTATTGCCGAGCCTGCGCCCAGTGTTTTTCAGTGCCTTCATGATCCTCGCGCATATTGCGATCAAGAGTTTCGACCTGGTGTCGGCGATGACCGCTGGCGGCCCGGGTTACTCCTCGGACTTGCCGGCCATGTTTATGTACTCCTTCACCTTCAGCCGTGGGCAAATGGGCATAGGTTCAGCCAGTGCCATCATGATGTTGGGCGCGATTCTGGCGATCCTCGTGCCGTATCTGTATTCCGAGCTGAGGAACAAACGCCATGATCACTAATCAGCGCTTTACCTTCAGTCGGCTGGCGATTTACGCCACCCTGATTTTCGCCGCAGCGGTGTATCTGATCCCGCTGGTGGTGATGCTGCTCACCAGCTTCAAAACCCCGGAAGACATCCGCACCGGCAACCTGCTGAGCTGGCCGCAAGTGATCGACGGCATTGGCTGGATCAAGGCCTGGGATACGGTGGGCGGGTACTTCTGGAACTCGGTGAAAATCACCGTGCCTGCAGTGCTGATCTCCACCTTTATCGGCGCAATGAACGGTTACGTACTGTCGATGTGGCGCTTTCGTGGTTCGCAGCTGTTCTTCGGCCTGTTGCTGTTTGGCTGCTTCCTGCCGTTTCAAACCGTGCTGCTGCCAGCCTCGTTCACCATCGGCAAGCTGGGCCTGGCCAATACCACCACCGGCCTGGTGCTGGTGCATGTGGTGTATGGGCTGGCCTTTACCACGCTGTTTTTCCGCAACTACTACGTGAGTATTCCGGATGCGCTGGTCAAGGCTGCGCGACTGGATGGCGCAGGTTTTTTCACCATCTTCGGGCGGATTCTGCTGCCGATGTCGGTGCCGATCGTGATGGTCTGCCTGATCTGGCAATTCACTCAAATCTGGAACGACTTTCTGTTTGGTGTGGTGTTTGCCAGTGGCGATGCGCAGCCGATTACGGTGGCGCTCAACAATCTGGTCAATACCAGCACCGGTGCCAAGGAATACAACGTGGATATGGCTGCGGCCATGATCGCGGGGCTGCCGACGCTGCTGGTCTACATCTTTGCGGGCAAGTATTTTCTGCGCGGGCTGACGTCCGGCGCGGTCAAGGGGTAAGGCATGGCGACTCTCGAATTACGCAACGTAAATAAAACCTACGGCAAGGGCTTGCCCGATACGCTGAAAAACATCGAATTGAAAATCGATGATGGCGAGTTCCTGATTCTGGTGGGGCCTTCGGGCTGCGGTAAATCGACCCTGATGAACTGCATTGCCGGGCTTGAGAACATCAGCGGCGGGGCGATTCTGGTGGACGATGCCGATATCAGCGGCATGAGCCCCAAGGACCGTGATATCGCCATGGTGTTTCAGTCCTATGCGCTGTACCCGACCATGAACGTGCGCGACAACATCGCCTTCGGCCTCAAGATCCGCAAGATGAGCGCAGCAGCCATTGATGAAGAAGTGGCGCGGGTGTCCAAGCTGCTGCAAATCGAGCACCTGCTGACCCGCAAGCCCGGCCAGTTATCCGGTGGCCAGCAACAGCGCGTGGCCATGGGCCGGGCGCTGGCGCGGCGGCCGAAGATTTATCTGTTCGACGAGCCGTTGTCCAACCTCGACGCCAAGCTGCGGGTCGAGATGCGCACTGAAATGAAGCTGATGCACCAGCGCCTGAAAACCACCACCGTCTACGTGACCCATGACCAGATCGAGGCCATGACCCTGGGTGACAAAGTGGCAGTGATGAAGGACGGCATCATCCAGCAGTTCGGTACGCCCAAACAGATCTACAACGACCCGGCCAATCTGTTTGTGGCCAGCTTTATTGGCTCGCCACCGATGAACTTTATCCCCCTGCGTTTGCAGCGCCGCGATGGCCGCTTGCTGGCTGTGCTCGACAGCGGTCAGGCACGCTGCGAGCTGCCCCTGGGCATGCAGGATGCGGGGCTTGAGGACCGTGACGTAATTGTCGGTATTCGCGCCGAGCAAATCGTGCTGGCCCCGGCCGAGCCCAACGGCTTGCCAATGATTCGCGCCGAAGTGCAAGTCGTCGAGCCGACCGGTCCGGACACCCTGGTGTTTGTCAGCCTTAACAGTATCAAGGTGTGTTGCCGCCTGGCCCCTGATGATGCGCCAGCGGTCGGCCAGAGCCTCAACTTGCAGTTCGATCCAGCCAAAGTGCTACTGTTTGATGCGAATACGGGTGAGCGCCTGGGAGCGATGAGTTCGCCCCAGGCTCAAGGCCGGGCTGATAACGTGGCGCAATTCAAGGGTCGTTAAGTCAACAGGGAGCCTGTTATCGGGCCTCCTTGAGTGGTGCCGCGTTAAACAAAGCCAATAAGAAGACAACGAGGATTAAAGGGATGACTAACAGAATGACCCGCACCCGTCTGGCCTGCCAGCTATCGGCTATTATCGCGCTGAGCCTGGGGGCAAGCAGTGTCTACGCGGACGAAGCGTTCAGTGCCGATTCGAAATGGATGACCGGCGACTGGGGCGGCGAGCGGACCAAATTGATCGAGCAGGGCATCGACATCAAGGCCGATTACGTCGGTGAAGTCGGCGCCAACCTGCATGGCGGTTACAACCATGACAAGACCGCGCGCTACAGCGACCAGTTCGGCTTGGGCGTGGCCTTGGACCTGCAAAAGCTGTGGGGTTGGGATAACACCCAGGCCAAGATCCAGCTGACCAACCGTAATGGCCAGAACATCTCCAATGATCGCGTCGGCGACCCGCGTGCCGGCACCCTCAGCTCCTCCCAGGAAGTCTATGGCCGTGGCCATATGGTGCGTCTGACCCAATTGTGGATCCAGCACCAGTTCCTCGACGGCAAGCTGGACGTCAAGGCCGGTTACTTCGGCGAAGGCGAAGACTTCAACACCTTCCCGTGCGAATTCCAGAACCTGGCGTTCTGCGGCTCGCAGGTGGGCAACTGGGCCACCAACGTCTGGTACAACTGGCCGGTCAGCCAGGCGGCGCTGCGGGTGAAGTACAACATCACCCCCGAGTTCTATGCGCAGATCGGCGCCTATAACCAGAACCCGTCGCAACTGGAGCACGGCAACGGCTTCAAGCTCAGCGGCAGCGGCACCAAGGGTACCGTGCTGCCGGTCGAGCTGGTCTGGTCGCCGAAGGTTAACAACCTGCCGGGCGAATACCGTGTCGGTTACTACAAGAGCACCGCGCCTGCCGATGATGTGAAGGTCAATATCACCAATGACGGCCAGGATTATCGCGTACGTGACAGCAAGCACGGTTACTGGTTCGTCGTGCAACAGCAACTGACCAGCCACAACGGTGATGCATCGCGCGGCCTGCATATCGCGGCCAACGCCACATTCCACGACAAGGCCACTAATATCGTCGACAACTACCAGTCGCTGATGTTTGTGTACAAAGGTCCGTTCGATGCCCGTCCCAAGGATGATATCGGCATCGGTGCCGCCCGTATCCATGTCAACGATGACGTGAAGAAAAGCGCCGAACAGATCAACGCCGCCATTGGTGCCACCGACTACAGCGATCCGCTGTACTCGCCACTGCGCTCCACTGAGTACAACTACGAACTCAACTACGGCATCCACGTGACCAACTGGCTTACCGTGCGTCCAAACCTGCAGTACATCACTCACCCGGGTGGTGTGGACAAGGTCGACAACGCATTGGTAGCCGGACTGAAAATTCAGTCGACGTTCTAAATGCGCTAAGCTCCTTGCTTTTCCAGCGGATAGCCTTGGCTATCCGCTTTTTTTCGGGGCTGCACACCTCGGCGCATGATTTTCAGGACTGCGGCACATGCATGAGCATCCGCTTCACCGTTTTTTCAAATCCAGGCGCGAGCAGCCGGTCTTCCAGTGGGAGCGCTTTCAGCAGCGCGACGTGCTGGTGATTGACCATCCGCATTGCCAGGCGGTGTTCAGCCGCCAGGGCGCGCAGTTGCTGCATTTCAAACCGACCGGGCAAAAACCCTGGTTATGGTGCGCAGCCAAGTGGCCGCAGGTGGGTGCGATTCGCGGTGGGGTACCGATTTTCTGGCCCTGGTATGGCCGTCATCCCAGTGAAAACGCATGGCCATCCCATGGCTGGGCGCGGTTGATCGACTGGAAACTACTCGACAGCAAAAGCGACGAAGAGGGCGTGACCCTGCATTGGCGCTTGCAGCTGTGCGATTGGCAGGTGGATTTGCATGCACGATTGGGTGAAGAAATGGAGCTGCGCCTGAGCACCGAGCATCAGGACGATGAGCCCTGCCAACTGAGCCAGGCGTTGCGCGCTTACTGGCGTATTGGTGATGTTGCAGAGGTAGCGCTGTCCGGTCTGGACGGTGTCCACGGCTATGACCAGTTGAACCGTGAGGTTTGCCAGCAGAAGGGCGAATTGCGCGTGGCGGGCGGATGCCAGCGGGTGTTCCAGCATGATGGTGAAATGAAACTTAATGATCACGCCTGGCAAAGGGCGCTGAACATCGACACGGGCGATCATGCCAATACGGTGGTCTGGCATCCGGGCAAACGGCCATTGCTGGGCGTGAGCTGGAATGAGGTGATGGGCTTTGTGTGCGTGGAGTCCACCAGCGGCGGCACGCATAACCAGGCCCTGGCCCCGGGCGAGCAAGCGCATTTGAGCTTGCAGGCGCGGGCGGGGTTGGTAGCGGGTTGAGGCTCACTGTCGCAGTGTGCTCAAACGTAATAATGGGTCACCACGGAGGCTGAGCTTGTGCCTGCTGCATTTTTGCCCGGACCTTTGTAAGACAGATTCGCTTTTGAAATGGTCATGCTGTGAGGGACGAGTAACTGTGGTCTAAACAAGCTGTTCATGACCACGTCCGATTGCCCGGAGCGTTGCAGTTCATACACCGATTCTTTTGTATCGCTGCTGAACGGTTGCAATTCGTTGACGATACTCAAGGCGAGTCCTTCGATCATGTCTATGCCCATAAAGAGGGAAGGCAGAATCGTGTTCGACTCTGCAGACCTGAAAAACAGGGTGCAGGTCTTGCAGGTTGTGTGCCGGCGCCGTCATCGTTGCGAATCAGTCGAGCATACTGGTTGTGAGCCGCCGCCTGGGCAGTGCCATATTCAAGGCGTGTGACCACTTGTTCAGGCTGTCCCGCACCCTGTTCATAACGGGTCATCGGTCGTGCCAGATCATTGAAATCGGTCCGCCAATGGCTGCCTCGGCTGTCCCAGCTTTCCCTGTGATTGCCATTGGCGTCGGCCAAATGCATCGTATTGCAGGCGTGTGATCCGTGCCCCAGCAGGTTCTTCAGGGCTGCAGCGATGGTAGGCAACCATGCGAATTATCAGGCCGCGCGGGTCGGTTGCTGCAAGCTGCGGAGTCTGGGTATCGTGCAGGTTTCGCGAGGTGATGGTCATTGCAAGCCACCCGTATAGCCGACGATGTTCAACGTCTTGATCGGGAAGGCCAGGGCAGACGCCTGGGTGGTATCACTGCTTGAGAACGCTACATTGAAGATCACCTTGAGCGTACTTCCGTCTGCCAGTTCCCTCAGATAACTGGCTGGGGCTACCTTGCGCAAGTACCCTCTATTGAGCTCAGTGGTGATCACGGCGGAGGCTGTCCAGAGCTGTTTGTTGTACACCGTGCCATCGGCCTTGCGGCCTTCCAGGTACAGCCAGACTTTCTGGCCGAGGGCTATAAAAGGCCAGTTAGTGATATCCACATTCACGCCATTAGGGGTGAAATTGACATTCAGTTGCCCGTTGGCTTCATGTTCAACGTTGAGCAGGTCGCGTAGTAGTGCGTCGGGGAGCGGCGAGATATGCAGATGCAACGGCTCTGAGTGCAGAAGCTGCCCGGCTCGCAGCACTGTGTAGGTGATCTCGACGGTTTTGCCGATATTGGCCCCTACCGTTTGGCTCGTGACAGCAAATATGACCATCCCGTTTGCGCTGCCGGGCTGGGCCGTTATGTTTGGCACGGCGGGTATAGTTGTTACGTTTGCACCGGCAACACCTTTCCAGTTGAGGGTTATGCTGTCCGTGACCTGCATGCCCAGGTATTCGACGCGTACCATGACGCCCTCTTCGGCTTGCAGGGGGTCGAGCTCAGTGCCCAAGGCCTGCACAACGCTAGGGGCTTTGGGGTGTTCAACAGCCTCCAGATACAGATCGTTTTCATCCTCGCTGATGCTGTACCAGGTCAGGTATGTCAGGCGGCGCCAATAACCACTGGCGGTAATGGTTTTGGTCGGGCGACCCAGCGGGTCGTAGAACTGCTGGTCGCTGTAGCCGAACTGGCGAAAAGACTGATCGTTGATGTAACGGTATGTATTGGCGAAGTAAGGCCGGTAAACACGAACCGCCAGGCCTTTGTTGTTGTATTCCACGCGCTCACTCACACGCCAGCGTTCAGTGGTCTGAATCTGTTCGGAGGAGGTCAGGTTGCCTTCAACGTCGACGGCATAGGCCAGCCCCGGTTCGACTTTCTGTTTGCTTTGCAAGGCTCGGCCAAAACCATCCGAGGCGCTGATGGACATGCGCACTTGCCGTTGTGGATCGTTCGGGTAGCGGTCAGCCTGCAACAGCGCAGAAAACGCAGGCTCCCGAGGCAAGGCCAGCAAAGCCGAGCGGGTTTGTGCCGAGATCTGGCTTTGAGGGTACTCATCTTTGACCAGGCGTTTACGTGCGCTGGCGCGCAAATGCCCGGTGGGCATCAGCACGCCCAGATCAACGCCATTGTGCAGTAAATTTAGTGATGCCAACCCCATCCAGCTGCAGGGCTCGTAGAACATGGCCGAGGCGAGATCACCCATCACCGAGCTGTCGGCAATGGCATGCCCTGCGCTGACCGATGCCCACGCATGGCTGGCCATGTTGCCAAAGCCAGTATCCTTGACGGTCTGGGTTGTGTCGTCCCATTCGGTACCCCAGAACGTGGTCAGCACAACCCTGGCCATCGCGTCGTACCGGGCTTCACTGACATTCTGGTTAGGGTCGCGAATCCATTTGGCCTGCAGCGAGTTGTAGTCGTAGACCACTTCGGTGACACCTGCATCAGGTGCGATGAACCTCTCAGGCATCAACCAGAGGCTGTCATAGCTGACGCTGGAGGGTGTGACCCACACCACCGGTTTTTGCTCGAGCAGTTTGTTGAAATGCTCGATCCCGGCGAAGGTTGAGTACCCCGTGCGCGCGGCCCAAAGGGGGGTGCTGGTATCGACCGTATTGCTTGTGGGTCGCCATAGGCCAACATCCACATAGCCGGCGGATTCGAGCCTGGCCTTTATCTCGGCGGGTGTGTTGCCCAGCAGGTTTGTTTCTGCGCCCTGAGCATCCTTGATCACGTATGCATGCAGGGCGTTGGCGTCCAGTTCGGCCTGTTCGCCATATTCGGGCAGGGCATCAAAGTTTACCGTGCCGTCCGGGCAACCCTGGTACTGCACACGGCTTTGGCCTGCGAGCATGCGTTGACCATTGATCGGGTTTTTGCCCAGAGGCGATTGGGCTCCCACAAAGGCTTCGTAACTGATGGGCAGGATCGACAGATGATCAGCGTTCAGTACGTAAGCCATATTCTGGCTGCGGTAGGGCAGGCCAAGTCGCAAGTAGTCGGCCTGCTTGACATGCAGCAACCGCTCGCGGCTTTCACTCAGGTAGACACTCAACTGGGCATCATCCCGGGCATCGGACCACCAACGGCGCAAGTGGGCGTGGTCTTCATCGTCCGGGTATGGCGCGAGGGCATCCGCGCGTCTTGAGCAGGCAACGGAAACTGCGTGGTTTACGCTGCCATATTCATCCATGGCCAGATTGAGTTGGTGCTGGCAGAGCGGGTCGTCGGCCTGACGCTCGTATTGCAGGCTGCGTTGTTCGATGACAAAAGGCAGCATGACACTGTAGTTGTCGTGCTCGGAGCGCGCTTGCAGCAGACGCACCCCGTAGCGGTTTTGCATGACGTTGAAAGGCACCGGGTTGCCATCGGTGCCCAGCGTTTCCGTGCGCAATACCGATCCACTCAGGGTGCGGGCTGCATCGTGCAGGGTCGGCAAATCCCAGTCTGCGTGTATCTGTTCAGTGCCATCAATCCTTTGGGTACACAGTGTGTTACCCAGTGGCGCAAGTTGCGGATCACCATCCCAGGCATCCTGTACGTCCATGTGCAGGGTCTTGCCGGTGTGAAACCAGGTCTTGCTCAGTACCGGTGCGCTAAAGCTTTGGGGGGCTGTGGGGGGGGCAGATTCCGTATCGGTTTGCAGGAGCAGACCAAATCCGCGAAATTCCCGTTCCACGCCATCGTAGTAACCGTGCCTGTAAGCAAAAAACTGGGCCAGGTGGTTGCCGGTAATCTGATCAAGCTGACGCTGCTCACTGACCAGGTGCGTTGCAAACGGCATTTCAGATACCGCTTGGGACGGGTCTGGCAGCAGGGCTTTTTCGTCCAGCCATTCCTGTGCCGATGAGCGATACACCACCTCACCCGCAGCGCCCATATTGTTGTCCGTGGCGCATAGCAAATATGGCTTGTGGCCCGCAGTAAAATCACAGCGCCAATGATGGGGCGCAAGTTCTGGGACGTGAGTGTTGCTGCTAAGCACCAGGCTTGAACAGCCCAGCCCTTGCAAGTCGGCAGCGCTGATTGTGCTGAGGTTGTCATACCGCAGCCCCTCAGGCAGGGCGACAGTAACGGGGGCGGCAAAACCATGCCCGCTCAGATTCATGAAAATCTGCACCGCGCCGCTCTGCAAGTAGAGGATGTCGGCGGCGCCGGAGCCATCCAGGTCAGCGAACCGGATATGGGCGGGGTTGAATTCACCTGCGAATTCCAGCTTGCCTAAATTGATTGGCTCGCCAAATCGCCCGCGTCCAAGGTTTGGAAAACAGCTTACGGCCTGCCCGGTAATACGTACCAGATGCTGCTGGCCAGAACCTAATACGTCACTGAATGCCACCAGTTCGTAACGATCGTCACCGGGTACCGGTAGCGCGGTTTGGTCGGGGGTGCGCTCGACCATAACGGGCGTATCGAAACCTGTGCTTTTCAAGTTGGCATAGAGCCGCACGCTGCGTGTGCCGATCATTGCCAGGTCCGACAGGCCAATCCCCATCAGGTCGGCAAGCTGTGACTGCGGATGAAAGAACTCGGTAGGGAAGGCGGCGTAAGGAGTGAACTGGCCCCATTGCCGGTTGGTGTCGAGGGTGAAAAAACCGGCGATTGAGGGTTGGGCCACCAGCCAGTCGAGCTTGCCGTCACCGTTGATGTCTGTGAGCACTTGCAGTGTTGCAGACCTCGAACTGGCAACAGGAATCTGTGTGAGCAGCTCCCGCGCCGCATAGCTCACTGCGTCTTTGTCCAGGCCGGGGGATGGGTGACGTACAGGTCGCCGGTAATACCAGGCATCTTGCTGGCGATACAGAATACCGGCCAGGCCATCACCCAAAAGGTCCACCAACTGATAGTTGCCAGCATCAATGCCCGGGTCTTGCCTGGGGGGCTGCTCGGCAAAGAAGGGTGAAAACCGTGCCGACTCAGGGGTGAGGGTAAATGAGCTGTAGTCGAATTCCATCGGCGGGTTGTATTGCGCTTCTTGCCCGACATAGCCAATCAGGTGAGCCGCCGTCAGCATGGAGGCCGCCGGCTGTTGGTCGTACTCCAGTTGCAGGCGCTGTACCAGCGTCGGCTGGCCTTCAAGCAATACTGGGCCGGTATTGTCCGGGCCGTCGGCACACCAGTGATACATCAGTACCTGATGGCACAGGCGCAGCGTGCGGTCTTCGAAGCCGTAGCGGTGACTGCTCAGCGGGTCGGCGCGTAGCGGCCATGTTGTCCCGGTGGTTAGCGGGTACTCGGGGTGAGCCACCAGCCGGGGGTCGCATTCGCCATAATCGAAAACCAGATCAAAAAGCCATACGGGTTCACTCGTTTCCTGCAGCAAAAAGGGCACTCGATCGCCTGTCAGATTGCCGTAGCGAATACGCTGAAAATACCTATGGGTGCTGCTGTCCCGGCTACGCCAGGCATCTGCTGCAGACCCTGTCAGGGTGTTCAGCGATACATCGTTTTCTGCTACATATTCGTACAGCACATGCTCGCCGTTCACTGCGACTGACTCTTCAAGGTGCCACTCAGCCACCCAGGTCGTGGTGCCATTGTCATGCTGTAGTCGAGCCGTTTCGTTGTGGCCATAGATATGGATACTGCCGTCAGCGATCTGAATCAGCCAGAACGATTCGCTCGTGCCCACATAGTGTTCGTAGGTGCTGAAATTGCCTTCTACCCGTGGCTTGTAAGCAGTTATGCGATAGGTTTGCGCTAGTGGTTGATCACGAAACACAGACGAGTCGCGGGTGCTGATTTCGCCGTTGGCATAGCGCTCGGGCAATAACACGTCGCCACTTGGCGAGAGGTAAACCGGCTCGCTCAAGTTGCCATTGGAGTCGGGTTCAAACTGCGGAGTCCCCTTGCTGGTTTGCCGGCTGATTGAGGGTCGATTGATTGACCACCCTTGGCCGAACTCGGTTCGTCCGCTGCCGCTGTTGTAGTTCAGGTCCAGTGCTGGCGCATAGCCGCGACCCGGGGTGATGGGCAATGGGATGGACACTGACGCAGCGCCAGTAAAGCCGACAGCCGCCCAGCCTTTGCCAATGCTTTGAATGGCGCCGCCGCCTTTGGGCAGTGAGGGTGCAGAAATACTTAGCGGTTCTTGGGCCATGATCATGAACTCCTGCCACGGGGCGATAGTCCGAGCTGTATGCGTTGTGGGGCAGGAGGGGCAGGCGCAGGAGCGTCTGGGCTCCTTGTATAAAAGAGACCCCGAGGCATTCACGTTATGACTGTTTTGGGCGGCTGTAACCTGTCAGATCTGACAGTTACATGGGGAGGTGAAAGGCATAACAAGACCTATTGCCCTGGAGGGCAGGGGGCAGGCCGGGGGGTGGCAAAAAAATGGCGAAGCCGCTTGTCGGTTGTAGCCGCTGACGAGCTTGGCGACTACAACCTCAGGTGCGGCTGGTGAATCAGTTGAACTCATCCCCCACCGGATACCGGCTGGCGTTGAGGCTTTCCTTGATCTTGCGCAGGTGCGGCTGGAAGTCCACCCCACGGCGCAGGGTCATGCCGGTGGCCAGTACATCGAGTACGGTGAGCTGGATGATGCGTGAGGTCATCGGCATATAGATGTCGGTGTCTTCGGGCAGCGGGATATTCAGGCTCAAAGTACTGGCCTTGGCCAGTGGCGAGTTTTCCGCCGTCAGGCCCAGCACCGAAGCACCATTGGCCCGTGCAATACGTGCCACTTCTACCAGCTCGCGGGTACGTCCGGTGTAGGAAATAATCACAAACAACTCACCGGTATGCGCCACCGAGGCGATCATGCGCTGCATCAACACGTCGGCATGGGCTGTGACGGCCAGGTTGAAGCGGAAGAACTTGTGTTGCGCATCCAGCGCCACAGGGGCTGAAGCACCAAGGCCAAAAAAGTGGATCTGCCGGGCCTGGATCAGCAAGTCGACAGCGCGGCTGATAAGGTTGGGGTCCAGTGCCTGGCAGGCGCTGTCCAGCGAGGCAATGGCGCTGCCGAAAATCTTCTGCGTGTAGGCGGCCGGATTATCGTCAGCCTCAACCGCGCGGCTCACGTAAGCTGCGCCACTGGCCAGGCTTTGTGCCAGTTGCAGCTTCAGCTCGGGGTAACCGCTGACGCCAAACGAGCGGCAGAAACGGTTGACCGTCGGCTCGCTGACCGAGGCCGCCTGAGCCAGCGCGGCGATGCTGAACCGGGTCGCCTGCTGCGGATTCTGCAAAATGATTTCCGCCACTTTGCGCTCGGCCTTGTTCAGCTCTTCGAGGCGGCCCTTGATCTGTTCGAGTAAATTTCGCACGCGGTCCATTTATGATCCTTGGGTCAGCGATGCAAGAACCGGACTAAAGCGGTTCGCAAGGTGGCCTATCCTACTGGTGGCCTGAGATGACCACTAGCAGGAATCTGTATTTTGAGAAAATGTTGTGTTTATTACTACATTTTTCCTTGAGTGATGCCTTGAAAAAAGGTATTTGTAGCTTAACTTGATAAAAGAACAAACATCATGCCTTCGATTACGGTTGAACCGTGCACCTTTGCCTTGTTCGGCGCCCTTGGCGATTTGGCCTTGCGCAAGCTGTTTCCTGCTTTATACCAACTGGACCGCGCCGGTCTGCTGCATGCCGATACACGCATTCTGGCGTTGGCCCGTGAGCCGGGCGATGCCGCCACGCATCTGGCGCATATCGACAGCCAGTTGCGCCAGTATCTGGGCGAGAAGGAAATCGAAGTTGAAGCGCTAAACCGCTTCCTGGCTCGCTTGAGCTACCTGCATGTGGATTTTTTCAAGACTGAAGATTACCTGTCGCTGGCGGAGCTTGCCGGCACAGAGCAGCGTTTGATCGCTTACTTCGCCACACCGGCAGCCGTGTACGGCGCCATTTGCGAGAACCTGGCCGCCGTCGGTCTGGCTGAAAACACCCGTGTGGTGCTGGAAAAGCCCATCGGTTCGGACCTGGAGTCCTCGCGCAAGGTCAATGATTCTGTGGCGCAGTTTTTCCCCGAGAATCGCACCTATCGCATCGACCATTATCTGGGCAAGGAAACCGTTCAGAACCTGATCGCCCTGCGCTTTGCCAACAGCCTGTTCGAAACCCAGTGGAACCAGCGCTACATCTCCCACGTTGAAATCACCGTGGCCGAGAAAGTCGGCATCGAGGGCCGCTGGGGCTATTTCGACAAGGCTGGCCAGCTGCGCGACATGATCCAGAACCACCTGTTGCAGTTGCTCTGCCTGATTGCGATGGACCCGCCTGCGGACCTGTCGGCCGACAGCATTCGCGACGAAAAGGTAAAAGTGCTCAAGGCCCTGGCCCCGATCAGCGCCGAAGGCCTGACCACCCAAGTGGTGCGCGGCCAGTACATTGCCGGTTACAGCGAAGGCCAGTCGGTGCCGGGTTATCTGGAGGAAGAAAACTCCAACACCCAGAGCGACACCGAGACCTTTGTTGCCCTGCGTGCCGATATTCGCAACTGGCGTTGGGCGGGAGTGCCGTTTTACCTGCGCACCGGCAAGCGCATGCCGCAAAAGCTGTCGCAGATCGTCATCCACTTCAAAGAGCCGTCGCACTACATCTTCGCCCCCGAGCAGCGTCTGCAAATCGGCAACAAGCTGATTATTCGCCTGCAACCGGATGAAGGTATTTCCTTGCGGGTGATGACCAAGGATCAGGGCCTGGATAAAGGCATGCAGTTGCGCAGCGGTCCGTTGCAATTGAATTTTTCCGACACTTACCGCAGCACTCGAATTCCGGATGCCTACGAGCGTCTGTTGCTTGAAGTCATGCGCGGCAACCAGAACCTGTTTGTCCGCAAAGACGAAATTGAAGCCGCATGGAAATGGTGCGACCAGTTGATCGCCGGCTGGAAGAAGTCTGGTGATGCGCCCAAGCCGTACGCGGCGGGCTCCTGGGGACCGATGAGTTCCATTGCATTGATTACGCGGGACGGGAGGTCTTGGTATGGCGATATCTGATTTGAAACTGCCTGAAGGTGTCAATGCGCACACCTTCAAGAACCCGGCGTTGCTGGCCGAAGGGCTGGCAGCCAAGGTTGCCGGGCAATTGAACCAGGCTATCGCCGAGCAGGGCGTTGCCACCCTGGTGGTGTCCGGCGGGCGCAGCCCGGTCGCGTTTTTTCAGAGTCTGATCAAGCAACCGGTCGACTGGTCGAAAGTGGTTGTCAGCCTGGCTGATGAGCGCTGGGTGCCCGTGGAGCATGCTGACAGCAATGCTGGCCTGCTTAAAAAACATCTGCTGCAAGGCCCGGCCGCCAAGGCCCGTTTTGTCGGTTTGTATAACGCCGCAGCCACGGTTGAAAAGGCCGCGCTGGAAGCAGATCAGGGACTGGCCGAACTGCCGCCGATCGATGTGCTGATTCTGGGCATGGGTGATGACGGCCATACCGCGTCGCTGTTCCCCAACAGCCCGAACCTGAGCGAAGCCCTGCAACTGGGCAACCCGCGCCGTTGCTGGGCGATGCTGGCGCCAACCGTGCCCCACCAGCGTTTGAGCATGAGCCGCAGCCTGTTGGCGAGCGCGAAGCACAAGGTGCTGTCGATCCAGGGCCAGTCCAAATTGAACACCCTTAACGAAGCGCTGGGGGGTACAGATGTTGCCGCCTTGCCGATTCGTGCCTTTCTGCAACCTACGTTAGAGATTTACTGGTGCCCATGAGCCAAGGATCAGCTGCCATGACAACAACAATTGCGAACGTATCGATGGCGGATAAAGTCGCCCTGATCGACAGCCTGTGTGAGCGAGCACGAATTCTGCCGGTGATTACCATTGCCCGCGAACAAGACATCCTGCCGTTGGCGGATGCGCTGGCGGCCGGTGGTCTGACGGCCCTGGAAGTGACTCTGCGCTCGTCGTTCGGCCTCAAGGCCATCCGCATTCTGCGTGATCAGCGCCCAGAGCTGGTGACCGGTGCGGGTACCGTGCTCGATCGCCATATGCTGGCGGCGGCTGAAGAAGCCGGTTCGCAATTTATTGTTACCCCGGGCATTACCCGTGACTTGCTGCAGGCCAGCGTTGCCAGCGATATCCCGCTGTTGCCGGGCATCAGCAATGCATCGGGAATCATGGAAGGCTACGGGTTGGGCTACCGTCGCTTCAAGTTGTTCCCGGCTGAAGTCAGCGGCGGTGTGGCTGCTATCAAGGCTCTGGGCGGCCCTTTTGGCGACGTTAAATTCTGCCCGACCGGCGGTGTTGGCCCGGCCAATATCCGCAACTACATGGCGTTGAAAAACGTGATGTGTGTGGGCGGTAGCTGGATGCTGGACAGCGAGTGGATCAAGAACGGCGACTGGGCCCGAATCCAGGAATGCACCGCCGAGGCGCTGGCGCTGCTGGATTGATGTTTTAGTCACGAATTTGTTGTGTGTTCTACGGTTTTTGGTGCGCTTGGTCGGCGCACCTTTTTTTTGCCCGCAAAACACATCACCCGCTCCCACAGGGGTCATGCTTAAGCCTGTGAAAGTACGCGCAGCGCCCTGACCAGCTGATTGATCTCATCCAGCGTAGTGGCAAACCCCACGGTAATACGAATACAGCTGCCCCAAGCTGCGCCACTGCGCGCCACGGTAAACAGGTTGTACTCCTTGAGCAGGCGATCAACCATCGGCTGCTGATCCTTCAAATGGGTAAAGCGCAGCGAGGTAATCGCGCAACGCAGGCGTGGGTCATCCTCTATCAGTACTTCAATCCCCGGTATTTTTCGCGCCTCACTCACCCACAGATCACGCAGGTAGTTCAGCCTGGCGCCCTTGGCCCGTGTACCGCCCATGTCCTTGTGCTCTTGCAGTACCTTGGGCAGGGTCAGCCACGCCGGGATATTGGGTGTGCCATAGGGCGAACGGTTGCGGATATCCGGCTCGGGGTAGTGCTGGCTGCCCATATCGGGGTCGATATCGGCCAGGCGCTGCGGGTCGATATACATAAAGCCCAGGGTCAACGGGGCGCCGATCCACTTGTGCAGGTTGTAACCGGCAAAGGCCACGCCCAGCGCCGGCAGGTCGAACTCGATCTGGCCCAGGGCGTGGGCGCCATCCAGGATCACATCGACCCCATGCTCCCTGGCCGCCGCAACAATTTCCTGCACCGGCAGCACCAGCCCGGTGCGGTGGGTCACATGGGTGAGGGCCATCAGCTTGATCCGCGGGTAGCGCTCAAAAGCTTCGCGATAGCTGTCTATAAGGCTGTCGAAAGTGGCCGGGTGCTTGTGGGTGATTTCAATGACTTCAAGCCCGCGTTGCCGGGCCACCCAGCGCATTGCGTATTCGACGCTGTGGTATTCCAGATCGCAGATCAGCAGTTGATCGCCGGGCTGCAGGCCGTTGTAGTTGCGAATCAACGACTGCAAGGCGTCGGAGGCTCGGCAGGTCAGTGCAACACCAGCCGGGTCAACGCCCAGCAGGTCGGCAAGCTGGTCGCGGATCTCGATATTTTGCGTGGTATCGAAGTGCTGGCGCACCGGCTGCGCGTTATGCCGGTTGATAAAGTCGATATTGCGCTGGTAGTTCTGCGCCACGTCGCGGGTCATGCGCCCGAAGTAGCCGTTTTCCAGATTGATCGGGCCGGGCGCCAGGTCATAGCGCTCGGCAATGGTGTGCCAGAAGTTTTCGTCACGGGCGTTGTCTTCAATCCTTGGCATGGGGCAACTCTGTCAATGGCGGGGTTTGGGTTTTCCGTGTTTGGCGCGCAACGGGTCGAGCAGGTCCGACAGGCCGTTGTGATCGATCTCTTGCATCAGGGCCAGCAAGCCACCCAACTCACCGTGGGGAAAGCCCTGGCGGGCAAACCAGTTGAGGTACTGGCCGGGCAGGTCGGCGATGATTCGGCCCTTGTATTTGCCGAAGGGCATTTCGCGGGTCAGCAGCAGTTCGAGTTTTTCGGGGTTCATGCAACGGCCTTCAGATGCGTAAAGCTGTGGAAATGAAAATACAGGCAATTTGCATGAAGGCCAATTGACAGATCATGCAGAAAAACCGGATACAGATTTTTCGTGTTTTATTAACTTGTTGATATATAACGTTTTTATCTAATTCTAAAACTGGCACGAGCCCTGCAATCTCTATTGCACGATCCTCAACCTTGTAAGGAATTGAACAATGACTGACCTCAATAAAGAAGCCATTAGCGTCCTGAACGATTTGATCGAAACCAGCAAAGACGGTCAGGAGGGGTTTAAATCCTGCGCCGAAGATATCAAGCATCCGGAGCTCAAGGCGCTGTTTGCCAAGCGCTCCGCCGATTGCGCCGCCGCCGCCGCCGAATTGCAGGCTCAGGTGCGTGCCTTGGGTGGTGATCCGGAAACCAGCACCAGCGTGGCCGGTGACCTGCACCGCCGTTGGGTCGACGTGAAATCGGTGTTTACCGGCAAGGACGAAGAGGCTGTGCTCAACGAAGCCGAGCGCGGCGAAGACCATGCGCTGAAGGCTTATAAAGAAGCGCTGGAAAAAATCAGCAAGCACAACCTGGTCGGTATTCGTGATCTGGTAGAGCGTCAGTATCACGGTGTGCAACGCAACCACGATCAGGTCAAGGCCTTGCGCAATCAGGCTCGCGCTCGGGCATAACCAGCTCGATGCAGTAGATCTCATGTAGATCTACTAATGTGGGAGCGGGCTTGCTCGCGATGCATACAACTCGGTTGGTCAGAATGACCGAGGTGATGCTATCGCGAGCAAGCCCGCTCCCACTTGTGCGTTACGTGTTAGCCAATGCTGATCGCTGGCAGCACCGGCAATGTCACGGTCTGCTGCTTGCGCGGGGCAATGATTTCAGCTTCGCCATCAACGACGATTTCGTCGCGCTGATTGAACACGCGGGTGGCAATACGCACGCGGAACTTGGGTAGCTTTTCCAGGATTTCCAGGCGCACAGTCAGGGTGTCACCGATTTTCACCGGTTTCTGAAAGCTCATTTGCTGGCCGACATAGATGGTGCCCGGGCCAGGCAACTCGCAAGCCACGGCGGCACTGATCAGCGCGCCACTGAACATGCCGTGGGCAATGCGCTCTTTGAACATGGTGGCGGCGGCGAATTCAGGATCGAGGTGCACCGGGTTGTGGTCGCCGGACATGGCCGCAAAAAGCTGAATGTCGCGCTCTCCAACGGTTTTGCTGTAGCTGGCGGTCTGGCCGACTTCGAGGGCTTCGTACGGGGTGTTGGTAACCTGGGTCATCTAGCGCATGTCCTGTGACGAGTGTTTGGTTTTAAAGCCATGATTTTAAAAGATTTAAAAACCTTTTAGATGAAAAAGCCATACTGCTTATTCGCTGTGCGACGGGCGATTGCGGCTCAATGCCTGATTGAGCCACTCAATCACATCTGCCATCACTTCGTCGCGATTGGTTTCGTTGAAGAGTTCATGCCGCGCTTGCGGGTACAGATTCAACTGCAACTGGCGGTTGCCGGCCTTTCGCAAAGCCGTGGCCAGATCAGTGAGACGCTTGCCTTCGCTTACCGGATCACATTCTCCGCCCATAATCAGTAAAGGCAGGCCCGGATCTATCTGAGCGAGATTGGACGCTTTGCTGATTTGCTGCAACCCGCCAAGCAGATCGATCCACAGTTGGTTGGTGCAGCGAAAACCGCACAAGGGGTCGCTGGCGTAGGCATCGACCTGCACCGGGTCGCGGCTGAGCCAGTCATAGGCCGTGCGATTGGGCTTGAAGGCTTTGTTGAACGAGCCGAAAGACAACCACTCAATCAGCGCACTGCGACCTTTGGGCCCCTGGCGCAAACGTTCGAAGCGGGCGATCAGGCTGGCGGCACGATAGAGCCCCACCGGTTGAAAATTGGAGGCGCTGAGAATGGCGCCCTGCAGGCTGGCGCTGTGATGCATCAAGTAAGCCTGGGCGATATAACTGCCCATGCTGTGGCCCAGCAGAAAAATCGGCACGCCGGGATGGGTCTGGCCGATATGCTGGCTCAGGCTGGCGAGGTCGCTGACTACTGCGCACCAGCCATCGTTGTCGGCAAAGTAGCCCAGGGTGCCACGCTCGGCGGTTTTGCCATGGCCACGCTGGTCATGGGCATACAGACCAAAACCGGCATCGCTCAGGGTTTGGCCCAGACGGGCATAACGACCACTGTGTTCGGCCATGCCATGAGCCAATAAAACCATGGCCTTGGGCGTGCCAGCAGGCAGCCACTGGTTAACGAAAAGACCACTGCGGTCATTCGCTTCCAGCCAAAAAGTCTCAGCGGTCATGGCAATTCCTTTATCTGTTGTCGTAGCAGTGTATAGCGCATTTGCACAGGGGCCGCTTCACAGGTAATCACGTACCAATAAGATTCAAGATGTAAATGGCGAAGATCGCTGTATTTGCCTACAACTTTATAACTGTTAACGTCCGCACATTCCGCTGTTCATTGAAGCTGTTCATTGAGTGAAAGAGGCGGCCAGGCACGCTCAGGTACGAGGATAAAAATAATGCAAGCCGATTTCTGGAATGATAAACGTCCTGCCGGTGTACCGCTGGATATTGATATGACGGCCTTCAAGTCGGTTGTTGATGTGTTTGAACGCTCCTGCAAGAAGTTCGCCGATCGCCCGGCGTTCAGCAATCTGGGTGTGACCATCACCTATGCCGAGCTTGAACGCCACAGTGCTGCTTTTGCCGGATACTTGCAGGAATACACGGACCTCAAGCCCGGCGACCGCATTGCCGTGCAAATGCCCAACACCCTGCAATACCCGATTGCCGTTTTCGGTGCGATGCGCGCCGGGCTGGTGGTGGTCAATACCAACCCGCTGTACACCTCGCGCGAGATGCGTCATCAGTTCAAGAGCGCAGGCATTCGTGCACTGGTGTACTTGAACATGTTCGGCAAACGCGTGCAGGAAGTGCTGGAAGACACCGAAATCGATTACCTGATTGAAGCCCGAATGGGCGACATGATGCCTGCCGTCAAAGGCTGGATCACCAACCTGGTGGTCGACAAGGTCAAGAAGCTGGTGCCGGCCTATCAGTTGCCCCAGGCAATCTCTTTCAAGACCGTTTTGCGCCGGGGCGCTGGGCGGGTTATCCGGCCGCTGACGGTAGCGCTGGATGACACCGCGGTGCTGCAATACACCGGTGGCACTACCGGCCTGCCCAAGGGCGCGATGCTCACTCACGGCAATCTGATCGCCAACATGCAGCAGTTGCGCGCGTGCCTGTCCCAGCATGGGCCCGATGGTCAGCCGATGCTCAAGGACGGTCGCGAGATCATGATCGGCCCGCTGCCGCTCTACCATATCTATGCATTTACGGCCAATTGCATGGGCATGATGGTTACCGGCAACCATAACGTCCTGATTACCAACCCGCGTGATATCAAGGGCTTTATCAAGGAACTCAAGAGCTGGAAGTTCACCTGTTTTCTGGGCCTGAACACCCTGTTTGTCGCACTGATGGACCACCCAGACTTCAAGGACGTTGATTTCTCCGGGCTTAAAATCACCAACTCGGGCGGTACGGCGCTGGTCAAGGCCACTGCCGAGCGCTGGGAAAAACTCACGGGCTGCCGCATCGTCGAAGGCTACGGCCTGACCGAAACTTCGCCGGTGGCCAGTGCCAACCCGTGCGGGTTGCTGGCAAGGCTGGGCACGGTGGGCATGCCGGTGCCGGGCACGGCCATGAAGGTGATCAACGATGACGGCGTCGATCTGGGCCTGGGCGAGCGGGGTGAGTTATGTGTCAAAGGCCCGCAAGTGATGAAGGGCTACTGGCAGAACCCCGAAGCCACGGCCGAAGTGCTGGATGCCGAGGGCTGGTTCAAAACCGGTGATATCGCAGTGATTGACCCCGATGGGTTTGTCCGCATCGTCGATCGCAAGAAAGACCTGATTATCGTCTCGGGTTTCAATGTGTACCCCAACGAAATTGAAGACATCGTCATGGCCCACCCTAAAGTGGCCAACTGCGCAGTGATCGGCGTGCCGGACGAACGTACCGGGGAGGCGGTCAAACTGTTTGTGGTGCCGCGCGCAGGCGGCGTGACCGTCGAAGAACTCAAGGCCTACTGCAAGGACAATTTCACCGGCTACAAGGTGCCCAAGCAGATCGTATTGCGCGACTCCTTGCCCATGACCCCGGTGGGTAAAATCCTGCGTCGCGAGTTACGAGATATCGCCTGATTCGTTCAACCCGGCGACAGACGCCCGTCAGCCTGAAAGCTGCGGGCGTTTTTTTTAATGCCTGATAATGATCTCAGGTCCCTGCCAGCGCCCTGTAACACCTGATATAGAGGGGTTTTACAATAAATAGAGTTTTTGCACTAATGATGACTTCAGATTGTCCTACAGTCAGGTTGGTGACTCGGAACCCGGTTTTTGGCTCTAGGCGGCCTTTGGCAAAGCTGCTACTCTCGGCGCGCTTTGTGACTTCTGAGTTAAGTAAAGTCAGAACTGTCCATTATAAAAATCAAACAAATAAGAACCGCAGCCAATGCGGTGAAGAATTCGCGACGCTGAGGAGTGGGCTTCCATGATTGAAGGCTTTTGGAAGGATAAGTACCCAGCTGGGATTGCTGCTGAAATCAATCCTGATGAATATCCAAATATTCAGACGGTACTGCGGGAATCTTGCCAGCGGTTCGCCGACAAACCGGCGTTCAGTAACCTCGGCAAAACCATCACCTACGGTGAGCTTTATGAGCAGTCCGGCGCGTTTGCCGCCTGGTTGCAACAGCACACTGATCTGCAGCCGGGCGATCGCATCGCCGTGCAGTTGCCCAACTTGCTGCAATACCCGATCGCTGTGTTCGGAGCTATCCGCGCCGGCTTGATTGTGGTCAACACCAACCCGCTGTACACCGCGCGGGAAATGGAACACCAGTTCAAGGATTCTGGCGCCAAGGCGCTGGTGTGCCTGGCGAACATGGCGCACCTGGCCGAAAAGGTCGTACCGCAGACTTCAGTCAAGTATGTGATCGTCACCGAAGTGGCCGACATGCTGTCGCCCTTCAAGCGCGTGTTGATCAATACGGTCATCAAGTATGTGAAGAAGATGGTCCCGGCCTATCACTTGCCCCAGGCCATCAAGTTCAACGATGTACTGCGCAAGGGGCTGGGCCAGGCGGTCAGGGAAGCCAGCCCGACAAGCAGTGATGTAGCCGTGTTGCAATACACCGGCGGCACCACGGGTGTGGCCAAGGGCGCGATGCTGAGCCATCGCAACCTGATCGCCAACATGTTGCAGTGCAAGGCGCTGATGGCTTCCAATCTTGAAGAAGGTTGCGAAATCCTCATCACGCCACTGCCGCTGTACCACATCTACGCCTTTACCTTTCACTGCATGGCGATGATGTTGCTGGGTAACCACAACATACTGATCAGCAACCCGCGTGATCTGCCAGCGATGGTCAAAGAGCTGTCCAAGTGGAAGTTCACCGGCTTTGTCGGCCTCAATACCCTGTTTGTGGCGCTGTGCAATAACGAAGCGTTCCGCAAGCTGGACTTTTCGGCCCTCAAGGTGACCTTGTCGGGCGGCATGGCCTTGCAACTGTCAGTGGCTGAACGCTGGAAAACCGTGACCGGTTGCCCGATCTGCGAGGGTTACGGCATGACCGAGACTAGCCCGGTGGCCACGGTAAACCCGGCCCAGACCATCCAGGTTGGCACCATTGGCATTCCAGTCCCTTCGACCCTGTGCAAAGTGATCAACGATGCCGGTGAGGAACTGCCGCTGGGTGAGGTTGGCGAGTTGTGCATCAAGGGCCCGCAGGTCATGAAAGGCTATTGGGAACGTCCTGACGCGACTGCCGAGATCATGGACAGCGAAGGCTGGTTGAAGTCCGGTGATATCGCGGTTATTCAGCCTGATGGCTATATCCGGATTGTCGATCGCAAGAAAGACATGATTCTGGTCTCGGGTTTCAATGTGTACCCCAATGAGCTGGAAGACGTGATGGCTTCCTTGCCTGGCGTATTGCAGTCGGCGGCCATCGGTATTCCGGATGAGAAGACCGGTGAGCTTATCAAGGTCTTCATCGTGGTCAAACCGGGCATGACTCTGACCAAGGATGATGTCATGAAGCATATGCGTGCCAATCTGACCGCTTATAAAGCTCCGAAATTCGTCGAGTTCCGCGACAGTCTGCCGACTACCAACGTGGGTAAAATCCTGCGTCGTGAGTTGCGTGATGAAGAGCTGAAAAAACTGGGCCTGAAAAAGTAGTTTTCCCGGAAACGAAAAAGCCCCGCATTGCGGGGCTTTTTCGTTTTGAACACGCCGAAAATCTGTAGTGATTGCAACTTTCTTGATACTTGCAGCGCGGTCTATCAAGTGAGTCAAGGTTGCTGTGCGACCCTTCGCAGCCTTCGGCAGCGACTACAGCATAAACTGCGCGAAATTTACGCCTGTACCTGTCGGGCGTACGTCCTGCAGGTAAGAGTCCTTGTCTGCGCTCAGCTCAAGGCTCATGGTCGGCGTACGCTTGTGCGTCGCACGTACTACCATGCCTTCGCGCTTTTCACGCAAAAATGCAGTGGTCACCTTCAGGTGCAACAATTCGTCGGTGTTCGGGGTGTGCAGCAACAGATGCACCCATTCGTACTGGCCGACAGCCAGACGGGCCAACGGAATATCGAACCACCAGATGTTCTTGTTGGTGTTCAGTGCGGCGAAATGGCAGTTGTTGACGCCGAGTACCGCGCCGCCGAGTTCCTGGTTTCTGCGGGCAATAGCCAGCTTTTTATCGAGTTTCATAACCTTCCTACAATTGCGGATCTTCAGCGCCATAGCCTGAATACGTCGTGTATTCTCGGGGGTTAGCGGGCAAACATAAAGCCCAACCTGCAATGAACGACGAAATGTTGGGTACAAATTAATGAAACTCGATGCGGGGCAGGCTGGTCTACCATGGGTGGCCTTTTCACCGGTTTGGTGATCAAGTGCTTTCAAAGTCGCCAATTGGGCTACTTTTAGGTAAAACCCTTCGCTTGGAGGCGTGTGATTTCAATAACTCAGCGGCGAAAGGAGACGCTATGCTTTTTCCAGGCTTGAACGGCCTGCCTTTGGGCAAAGTCTTGATCCGTACGGTAAAGGAATTTATCGACGATGAAATGTCGACCTATGCTTCGGCGTTGGCCTATCAGATGCTGTTTTCGTTATTCCCCTTCATTCTGTTTCTGATCGCGTTGATCGGCTTTTTGCACCTGCCCGACTTTTTTACCTGGTTGCGCCTGCAGTCCGAACTGGTGCTGCCGCCACAGGCGCTGGAACAGGTCAACCCGGTGATCGATCAGTTACAGCAATCCAAAGGCGGCTTGCTGTCAGTGGGTATCGTGATTGCGTTATGGACCGCGTCGGCTGGCGTGCGTCTGATGATGAGCGCGATGAATGCCGCCTATGACGTAGTTGAAGGGCGGCCTGTCTGGAAGCGTTTTCCGCTGTCGATTTTTTACACCATCGGCATTGCCGGCATGCTGCTGGTCGCCGCTGCGCTGATGGTGCTCGGGCCACAGGTGATGAGCTGGCTGGCGGGGCAGGTGGGGCTTGAAGACTTTGTGGTGACGCTGTGGACCATCCTGCGCTGGCCGGTAATCATCCTGTTGATGATGGTGGCTGTGGCACTGATCTATTACGTAACGCCCGATGTAGAGCAGAAATTTCGCTTTATTACCCCGGGTTCGGTGCTCGCGGTGGTGGTGTGGATTATTGCGTCATTGGGTTTTGCCTTTTATGTCAAAACCTTCGCCGACTACAACGCCATGTATGGCAGTATCGGCGCAATCATCGTGCTGTTGCTGTACTTCTATATTTCGTCTGCCGTGTTGTTGCTGGGGGCGGAAATGAATGCCGTGATCGAACATATGTCGGCAGAAGGCAAGAACCCGGGTGAGAAGACGTTCGATGAATCTGACGACCCTGATCCCAAGCAGCATGTCTCCGGCCTTGGCCGCGACCATTCCCTTAAACCCACTTCTGATGAAAACTGACCATGATTCGTGAAATCCTGAAAATGGGCGACGAGCGTTTACTGCGTGTGGCCCAGCCGGTGCCGGATGAGATGTTCGACACGCCAGAGCTCTGGCAGTTGATCGACGACATGCTGCAGACCATGGAGCATGCCGGCGGTGTCGGGTTGGCCGCCCCGCAGATCGGTGTTGATCTGCAACTGGTCATCTTTGGTTTCGAGCACAGTGAGCGTTACCCGGATGCTGAAGCCGTACCGCAGACCATCCTGATCAATCCGCTGATTACGCCTCTTAGTCCGGCGCTTGAGGAGGACTGGGAGGGTTGCCTGTCAGTGCCTGGCCTGCGCGGGGTTGTAGAGCGTTTCCAGAGGATCCGCTACGAAGGCTTTACCCCAAAAGGTGAGCCGATCGTACGCGAGGCCGAAGGTTTTCATGCGCGGGTGGTGCAGCATGAATGCGATCACCTGATCGGTCGTCTGTATCCGTCACGGATCAAGGACTTCAGCAAGTTCGGCTTTATCGAGGTGCTGTTTCCTGAGCTGGAGCCAGGCACTAAAGAGTAGTGCCCATCGCTATCATCGCCTTGTTGCGTTGATAGCGTACCAGCCGTTCATGCAGGGCGTGGGGCAAGTCTACATCCAGGCTGAACCCCAGGCTTTCATAGAAGCCTTGCAGTTCAGGGTCACAGAACAACCAGACCGGTCCATCTCTGCTCGCCACTGCACGCCTGACCAGTTCGCCAGCGATGCCTTGCTTGCGCTGCGCTGGCGCAACAAACAGCCCGGTCAGCCAGTAGCCCTGTGCCATCGGCCGCAAGCACAACCCCGCAACAATGTCCTCCTGACGGGCTACCCACAATTGCGCGTCCTTGACCGCTTTCATTGACGACTGGTGAGCACGGTAAAACTTGTTCATCAACGGCCATAAAGGCGCTTCAAGCGGGGCGTAAACAATGGCAGTCATAAGTCCACAGGCTTAGGGTAGGGGGGCGCAGTATAAACAAACAGGGATGGGGATTTGTGCCGTTGCCGATATTTGTTGTTGAGATTTATTCGAAATTAAAATCGGAATTTATCGCTATTATTTTGCATAACAGGTTTTAAATAATTGTTGGTGCCATAACAGTGCTATACCTGAGTTTATATTCCTGCACTCTGGAGCGCAGAACATGGCTAAAGGTATGGATTCAAAAAAAGCAGCAAAAAAGAAACCGGCCAAAACTGCCGATGAAAAACGCGCTGATAAAAAATCCAAAAAGTCTGATGCCGGGCTGTTTGGGCATTAATTAAATTGCCGGGGGCTTGGTTCACGGGCCCCTGCACCGTTTCTAACAGCCGAACATCCCCCTTTTGATATTTTTCACCAGCCTGAGCATTTCGTCGCAGGCTGATGGCCTTTTGCTTGCGTGTGTTATTTGACTGTCTATGCTCCATGTTCATGGGGCCTGAGCGATGTGTGCTTAATCCCTCGAAGTGCGTACAGCTCTAACGTTAAGAGTTAAAAGCGCAGGTGGTTTGTGTGTCTTGAAACTTTTGAATTATCAATAGACAGCACCTCCAGGTAATCAGCCATGTTCAACTCCCATCGCAAAGCCGACCTGCTTGAGAATCAGCGCCTTAATGGCTCATTAAATGACATGGCTGCCAAAGTGCAGGCCATCAGCCGGTCGATGGCGATTATTGAGTTTGCCCCTGATGGCACCATCCTGGAGGCCAATGAAAACTTTTGTCGGGTAATGGGCTATTCAGCCGACGAAATTCGGGGCAAGCATCATCGGCTCTTTTGCGAGCAGGCTTACGTTAAAAGCAGCGAATACAGCCATTTCTGGAGTGACCTGGCCCACGGCGAGCCATTGACCGGCACTTTCTCGCGGCTCGACAAAGCGGGGCGCGAGGTATGGCTGGAGGCCTGTTATATGCCTATTGTCGGGGCAGACCAGCAAGTGACTCGGGTGATCAAGGTAGCCTCGGATATCACCGATCGCATCAATAAAGAACATGAAAACCAGAGCATCGTGAATGCCCTGGGCCGCTCCATGGCTGTGATCGAGTTTTCACCGGATGGCCGGGTGATCAATGCCAACCAGAACTTTCTCGACACTATGCATTACGCTCTGAGCGAAATTGTCGGCCAGCACCACGGCATGTTCTGTCGGCGAAGTGAGGCCGAGTCAACCGGGTACAAGGCGTTTTGGGCTTCGCTCAATCGCGGCGAATTTCATTCCCGGCGGTTTGAGCGCGTCGATAAATATGGGCATACGGTTTTTCTCGAAGCCTCCTATAACCCGATTTTCGATGCCAAGGGCCGTCTGTACAAAGTGGTGAAGTTCGCCAGCGATATCACCGCCCAAGTCACCAACCTGCAAACCGCAGCCGAATCGGCCCACAGCACCTCGGTACAAAACGACGCCTGTGCGCAGAAAGGTTCGCAGGTGGTTCAGCAAACCGTGCAAATCATCGAAGCCATTTCCAGGGACCTCAACGAAGCGGCACAAAGCATTGATGCAGTGAGCAAGCAGTCGGACAGCATTGGCAAGATTGTGCAGACCATTCGCGGCATTGCCGATCAAACCAATTTACTCGCGCTCAATGCTGCAATCGAGGCGGCGCGGGCGGGTGAGCATGGTCGCGGTTTTGCCGTGGTGGCGGATGAAGTCCGCAGCCTGGCGGCGCGTACCAGTGCGGCCACCCTGGAAATTGTCGAAGTGGTGCGCAAAAATCATGACCTGTCGCTCAGTGCGGTCACCAGCATGCAGTCGAGCCTGAGCCGAACCGGCCTTGGGGTTTCGTTGGCCAATGAGGCAGGGGAAGCCATCCTGGAAATCCAGCAAGGCTCTCGGCATGTAGTCGATGCCATCAGCCAGTTCAACTCAACGTTGCAACTGCATTGATTTTGAGTACGACTATTAAAGTGTGGGAGCCGGGCTTGCCCGCGATGGCATCACCGCGGTTAGCCAGATATACGGTGGCGCCTGTATCGCTGGCAGGCCCGCTCCCGTACTTATCCTCTCCTGTCATTGCCGCATGGGTAAGGCCAGGCTAGTCCGTGCTTAACTGCTCTCACGCACCATCAGCTCAAACCCCATGTCCTGCACCGGGTTGGCGACTTTGTTGCCAGCCATCAGCGTGAGCATCTGCTCGGCTGCGCGACGGCCAATGGCTTCGCGAGGTGTGCGAATGCTGCTTAAGCGCGGCACCATAAATTCCGACGACGGCAGGTCGTTAAAGCCCAATACGGCAATTTGCTCAGGGATTTTAATGCCAATGCGTGCAGCTTCCAGCAGCGCTCCCTGGGCAAGGTCATCGTTGCCGAAGAAAATCGCGTCCACTTGCGGGTGGCTGGCAAGCAATTGCAGGAACAGCTCACCGCCAAGGCCCACGGAGGACGGGCGCGGTGTCAGCACTTCCAGATCCGGGTTGTACAGCCCGGCTTCCTGCAGGGCACGACGATAACCCTCGCCACGCAACAGCGTGCGCTGATCAAGCTGGGCGCCGATATAAGCCAGGCGTCGACGGCCACGGGAGATCAGGTGGCGGGCAGCGGTTTCACCTGCCTGCAACTGCGAAAAACCGACACAGTTGACGCCCTCTGCGGCATCCAGCTCCATCATGTACACACAGGGCACATTGCTGGTCTCGATCATCCGTCGTGAGCTTTCGGAGCGGTCAAAGCCGGTCAGCAGCAGGCCCCGTGGTTGGTAAGCCATATAGTTGCGCAACAGGTTTTCTTCTTCATCGCGCGAGTAGTGAAAGTTACCGATCAGTACTTCAAACCCCCGGGGGCGCAATACGTCATGGATGGCTTCGAGGGTGTCGATAAACAGCAGGTTGGACAATGAAGGCACCAGCACCACAACCGAGTGGCTCTGCGCCGAAGCCAGTGCCCGGGCAGCCGGGTTGACCACATAATTGAGCTCGTCAGCGGCTACGCGCACTTTCTCGGCGAGCTCGGTGGCGACGCTGCTGATACCGCGTAATGCACGCGAGGCAGTGATCGGGCTGACCCCCGCAAGGCGGGCAACTTCATTAAGGGTTGGGCGACCCGTGGTTCGGGTGTTTTTATCGTTTTTGGAGGTGGTCATCAGGGCGGCTTGCCAAACAAAAAACAAGTCACTAAGGTAGCGCTGTCCTGAGGACCCTGCAATTGCCTGATTGCGTGTAAATCAGTTACCCCAGCTTTGTATGTTGAGAGCGTCACCGCGTCTCCCCATAAAAATGAGAAATAGACGTCGGTAGCCTAGGCTTTGTGCTTTGCTTTCAAGTATTGAACGCATGAACAAAGACAGCGCTGTCTACGGACTGAGGTGTTTCATGAGTCAACCTATCACTGCTCTGGTCATCATGGGTGTTGCCGGCTGCGGCAAGTCCAGCGTGAGCCAGGCTCTGTGCCAGCTCAATGGTGCAACCCCGATTGAAGGCGATGCGTTTCACCCTGCGGCCAATATCGACAAGATGAGCGCCGGTATTCCCTTGACCGATGAAGATCGTGCCGGCTGGTTAGACAGCCTGTGCGATGAATTGCGTCATGCGATTGCTAATGGCCAGCGTCCGGTCCTGACCTGTTCGGCGCTAAAACTGCGTTATCGCGAGCGCCTGCGCAGTGCGGTAGACGGTTTGGGCTTTGTATTCCTTGAGCTGACCCCCGAGGTTGCTGCTGCTCGAGTGGGCGATCGTCCGGGGCACTTTATGCCCAAGACACTGATCGACAGCCAGTTCGCTGCGCTCGAGTCGCCAACCAATGAAGCATTGGTGCTGACCTTGAACGCCGCTGAAATGAACGTAAAACAACTGGCGAGCGCTGCCCGAGACTGGTGGTGTGAGCAGACGGTAATGGCAACTTCATGATGTTGTTTCAAACAGATAGCGCTACCTGCCTCGGCCGTAGCGGCACATACGTACTTGATAACAACAAAAAGGCAGGAGACGCCCCATGCTAGGCATGTCCCACAATACGTTTCTGCTGCTTGATGCGGTGGTGACCATTATCGGCCTGATCGTACTGATCACCCGATTCAAGCTGCACCCCTTTATTGCCTTGATCATCGCTTCTGCGTTTCTGGGCCTGACGGCCGGTATGCCAGCCAACCTGATCATCAAATCGTTCCAGGACGGTTTTGGTGGGGTGCTGGGCTTTGTTGGGATCATCCTGGCGCTGGGCACCATGCTTGGCAAAATGATGGCTGACTCCGGTGGCGCAGACCAGATTGCCCGCACGCTGATCCGCGCTTTCGGCAAGGAGCGGGTGCAATGGGCAATGATGTTTGCCGCATTCCTGGTCGGCATTCCGTTGTTCTTTGAAATCGGCTTTGTGCTGCTGATCCCGCTGGTGTTTATCGTTGCGCGCCGTACCGGCGTGTCGATCATCAAAATCGGTATTCCGTTGCTCGCCGGTTTGTCGGCGGTACACGGGCTGGTGCCACCGCACCCGGGACCGCTGCTGGCCATTGGCGTATTTGGTGCTGATATCGGCAAGACCATTTTGTACGGTCTGATCGTTGCTCTGCCCACCGCGATTATCGCGGGTCCGATTTACGGTACTTTTATTGCCAAATACATCCCCGGCCATGCTTCTGAAGAGCTGATGGATCAGTTGGCAAGCGAGCCGGAATCGAGCACCCTGCCAAGTTTCTCCATCACCTTGATCACCGTGCTGTTGCCGGTGTTCCTGATGCTGCTCAAGACCTTTGCCGACGTAGCACTGCCCGATGGCAACGTGTTCCGGGTGTGGATGGACATGGTCGGTCACCCGATCAGTGCCCTGTTACTGGCCCTGCTGCTGGCGCTGTACACCTTTGGCGCGCGTCAGGGTATCGATTCCAAGCGCATCCTCAAACTGCTGGACGCAAGCCTGGCCCCTACCGCGGCGATCATCCTGATCATCGGTGCGGGCGGTGGTTTCAAGCAGATGCTGGTAGCCAGCGGTGTAGGTGACGTGATCGGCCATATGGCGGTGAACGCGCAAATCTCGCCGATTCTGCTGGCCTGGCTGGTGGCCGCAGTGATTCGTATCGCTACAGGTTCTGCGACCGTGGCGACCATTACCGGGGCGGGGATTGTGTTGCCGGTGGTGGACATGATTCCGGGAGTGAATCGTGAGCTGCTGGTACTGGCTACCGGTGCTGGCTCGTTGATCCTGTCTCACGTCAACGATGCGGGTTTCTGGCTGGTGAAGCAGTACTTCAACATGACCGTGGCTGAAACCTTCAAGACCTGGACTGCGATGGAAACCATCCTGTCGGTTGTAGGCTTGATCTTTATTCTGCTGCTGTCGCTGGTCGTTTAAGCGCTACTGACACCTGAACCTGTGGGAGCGGGCTTGCTCGCGATTGGATCGACGCGGTTTCACTGAGGCACCGCAGAGTTCCTGTCGCGAGTAAGCCCGCTCCCACATGGGCGGCTGATTTAGCCAGCGCTGAAGCCATCGGCGCGGAACATGGCGCGAATCCCGCGTAGCGCCTGACGGATACGATCCTGGTTTTCAATCAGGGCAAAGCGCACATGGTCGTCACCATATTCACCAAATCCTACCCCTGGCGACACACAGACCTTGGCATCTGCCAGCAGCTTCTTGGCGAATTCCAGTGAGCCCAGGTGGGCGTAATGCTCGGGGATCTTGGCCCAGATATACATCGAGGCTTTCGGGTTTTCGACCATCCAACCCAGTTCGTGCAGCCCTTTGACGATCACGTTACGGCGCTGGCGATACTGCTCGGCAATATCCTTGACGCACTGCTGGTCGCCTTCGAGCGCGGCAATCGCCGCCACTTGCAGCGGGGTGAAGGTGCCGTAGTCGTGGTAACTCTTGATCCGCGCCAGGGCATTGACCAATTCCGGATTGCCCACCATAAAACCAATGCGCCAGCCGGCCATGTTGTAGCTTTTGGACAGGGTGAAGAATTCCACGGCAATGTCCTTGGCACCCGGCACTTGCATGATCGAAGGCGCTTTCCAGCCGTCATAGACGATATCGGCGTAGGCCAGATCGTGAACCACCAGCACATCGTACTGTTTGGCCAGGGCCACCACGCGCTCGAAGAAATCCAGCTCGACGCACTGCGCCGTGGGGTTGGACGGGAAGCCCAGGATCATCATTTTTGGCTTGGGGATCGAGCCGCGAATGGCTTTTTCCAGTTCGGCAAAAAAGTCCACGCCGGGGATCAGCGGTACCGAACGCACCTGGGCGCCGGCAATCACGGCACCATAGATGTGAATCGGGTAGCTGGGGTTGGGCACCAATACGGTATCGCCCTGGTCCAGGGTGGCGAGCATCAAGTGCGCCAGGCCTTCCTTGGAGCCGATGGTGACAATGGCTTCGTGTTCGGGGTCGATCTCAACGTTGTAACGGTCGGCATACCAGCGAGAAATGGCCCGGCGCAGACGTGGAATGCCACGCGAAGTCGAGTAGCCATGCGTGTCTTCACGCTGTGCGACCGTGCAGAGTTTTTCGACGATATGGGGAGGCGTAGGGCCGTCAGGGTTGCCCATGCTGAAGTCGATAATGTCTTCGCCACGGCGTCGGGCGGCCATCTTCAGCTCAGCAGTGATATTGAAAACGTAAGGGGGGAGTCGATCTATGCGCGCAAAGCGGCGCGGCGAACCTTGGTCAGCCATGTGTGCCTCTGATACGTAAGCGCCCGGAACCGTCCGAGCGACGTTGACCACTGCGGTGGTCTGGGCAAAACAATACGGGCGGTGATGGCCTTTTGTCTAGATGGGGGAAGTGTCTATTTTTCGCTCATCCGACCCGGTTGTGTTTTTGTTCCTATACTAAGCAGCTAGGTTTCCTACTTACTCCATCGAGTATGCCCCATGGATCAGATAAAAAAGTTCGAACTGGCAGCGCCGCGATTTACCAAAGGTCCGTTTCAACTGATCGCAGGTTTTGGTGGTCGTTTCACTCAAGAGTCCGCAGGTCGAATTCCACAGCTATGGGACACATTCCTCCCGGAGCTGGGAAAGGTACCTAGCCAGTTAGGCGAAGAAGCCTATGGTGTGTGTTGTAATCCCGATGGTGAGGGCGGGTTTGAATATATTGCCGGTGTGGCCATCAGCAAGCTGGACGACCTGCCCGAGCGCTTTCGCTGGATTGAGCTGCAAGAGCAGTCATACGCGGTCTTCGAGCACCGCGGGCCACTGGACACCCTTGCACAGACTTTTCAGGCGATCTGGAAGGAGTGGCTGCCGCAGTCAGGCTACGAAGCCGTTGACGCGCCCGAGTTTGAGCGTTACAGCGCAGATTTCAATCCGGATGCTGGCACGGGGCTAGTAGAGATCTGGTTGCCAGTCAAAAAGGCTGCCTAGCCAGCTTGCAGGTGGGGCAGTGGCTCAGACACCAGAGATAGCACCAGACGCCGTTCGCCCCGATAGGCCTCGCCTCGCTCGACCCAGCCCTGGCTCAGGTAAAAAGCCAGGGCGTTGGTGTTGAACGGGCTGACTGAAAGCATCAACTGAGTGATCCCGGGCCAGAACTGATAAATGGCCCGGGGCAGATCGCGCAAGCAGGCCTTGCCCAGGCCCTGGGCCTGAACCCGGCTATCGACCTGCAAGGCATGCAAGGTGGCACTGCCAGCTTCAGCCCAATGAGCCAGCAGCGGCTCGCGCTTGAGCAGCATAAAGGCCACCGGCAGTTCATCGCTGAGTAGCACCAACCCTTTGATTCCCGCGTGCGGTGTGGTCGGCAACGAATGCAGGGCAGACTCGACAGTACCGCAAAAAGCGATTTGCTCAGGTCGGACCTCAATCTGGCGCAGTTGCTCGCGCTGGCGGGGTGTGAGGTCTTCGTAAGCGCAGAGGCGGGTGTTCATATCGGAATTCTGTCGAGGCGCAATAGGAAGTATCTGATACTTGCATCAGATACCACTGAACAGCGCGTCAGTTTCTACCTATCGCCTATGCAAATACAGATTTTTTCGCGTATCAGTCTTCAGATCATCGGCAAGCTGAAGGTGAAGACCGTGCCCTGTATTTCATTCGAAGCCACTTCAAGATGGCCGCCGTGGGACAAGGCGATCTGACTGGCTATGTACAAGCCAAGGCCGAGACCGGCTTGCGGGGTGTGGTTGGCCGGGCGTGAGTAAGGCTTGAACAAGTTCGGCAGCAACTCGGCAGCAATCGGCTTGCCCTGGTTGTAAACCCTGAGGCTGAACACCCCGTTGAGTATCAGGGCAGTGACTCGCACGGCCCCGCTGGGGCAGCCGTGGGTTATGGCATTGATCAACAGGTTGGAGAGCAGTTGGGCCAAACGGCCACTGTCACATTGAATGCCTTTGAGTGGCTCGATGTCTGACTGGATCAAACGGTTCGGGTGCACGCTTTGAATTTCTGAAACGACGTGACTCAATACCTGGTCAAGATCGTTGCACTCCCTGAGGGAGAGAGGGATGCCGCTGCCCAGGCGGCCCCGGGCGAAGTCCAGAACGTCCTCCACCAACTGTGAGGCGCGATTGCCACAACTCAGAATATGCTGCACCAGCACATCGGCGGGCGGGTTGGAGTGTTTGCGTAACAAGCGTTCAGCGGCGGTGGTGATGGCGAAGAGCGGGTTGCGCAAGTCATGACCGATAACGGCGATAAACTGTTCGCGCAGTTCAGCGTTTTCGCGCTCTTTGAGCAGTTCTGTTTCGGTACGCTGCAGACTTTCTTCGGCGTCAATCTGCAGCGAGAGCAGGCGCGCAAAAGACTCCATTGTCGATTGGATGGTGCTGCCCCTCAGGCTTGCAGGCTCCGGGTCCAGAGCGCACAGGGTGCCGAAAAAACTACCGTCAGTGCGCCACACCGGGATCGTGATATAGCTCTCGAAACGGTACATTTTTGGCGTGTGATGATCTTGGTAGAGCGGGTCTGCGCTGGCATGGTCGATGATGATCGGCAGGTGCGAGTTCATGCTCTCAAAGCATAAGGTACTGACCAGATCCAGTTCACCACCGGCTTGCAAGCCGAAGCCCAACTTGTCGAGTACCGCACAGGCTGTCCAGGTTGTCTGGGTGACACGGGCAACGGCGGCAAAGCGCATGCCGGTCATTTCAGCAATAACCTGAAGCATTGCTGGCACTGCACTGATCCGGTTAATCGTTGCGATATCGTCGACCGCGCCTGTTGCCATGGGAAGTGCTCGTGTCTAAAAAGTAGATTCTAGCCATAACGCTTGAAGGTGGCACATATTCATAAGCGGGCGCCCAATAAAAAACCGCGCCACTCATATCGAGTGGCGCGGTTTATTTAAATCAACTCAAGTGTCTTGTTTGTCTTGCAGCACTTCGGCAGTTTTTGCGTCGAGATCCACGTCCCACTTGACGCCGTTGGTGTCGCGCAGTTCAACTTCGTAAACCAGCTTGCCGTAGGAGTGGTCAAGCTCGGTATCGAGAATGGTCGCGCCAGGGTGCTTTGCCAGCGCTGCTTGATTCAACTTTTCAAACGAGGTGATTTCACCCGATTTGATCAGGCCAGGAATATGGTCAGGGCGAACATCGGCCTGGGCAATACCGGCAGTCAGGGCCAGGGCAACAGTGGCGAATACTACGTTAAGTGTTTTCATGTTTAGTCCCTTGGGGTTGATCTGTTTAAGTGGGATCAGATTAACCGGCGCAACTTAACTCATCCTTAATTTCGCCCTGTTGCGCAATCGCAGACTTAGAAGCCATTTTTCTCCAGCAACTGATTGACACTTTGTGACGCTGGACGCTGGTAGTACTTGAGCAACTCGCTGGCGCGATTGGTAAAGATACCGTCGACCCCTGCGTCCATGGCTTTCTTGAAGTCTATGGGGGCGTCGAGGGTGTACACGTGTACCAGCATGCCCCTGTCATGGGTGGCCTGGTTCATCCATGGCTGAATCAGGTCGAAGTAGCTCTGGTCACCGCCGTGGGTCAAGGCTGCCGAAGGGCCAGTACCGATGGCGCCATTGGCCTTGGCAAAGTCCAGCCACTGGATAAATTCGGCTTTGTCCCTGGGCTGTTGTTTGGCGTAGTAGGCGGCCTTATCCTTTTCGCCAGAGTCGGCGAAACTGAGTGTGGAGTTGGGCGTCATACCGCCTTCACCCACCCATAACAGCAGGATTTTCGGCGTGTCGGGCATTTCTTTTTGCAGCAGCTCAAGGCTGCTTTTCTCAAAGGTTTGCAACATGACCCGGGCTTTGCCCTGGCCGACCTGTGGTTGGCCCTTCACCTCTGTTGAGGCAACAGGTTGCAGCCAGCCGCGTTCGCTCAGCTTGTTTTTCAGGTCATGCTCAAGGCCCGGGAACTGCTTGGGCTCTTTGGTTTCGATGTACAGGCCCGGCTTGTGCTGCGGGTTGCCTTGGGCGATATCGATGATTTCATCCAGGGTCAGAATCGGCAGACCGACATAGGACGGGCGCGCGCGGTCCGGGTAAGCCTGGTTGTACCAGCTGCCAGCATCCAGGGTTTTAAGCTCGGCCAGAGTAAAGGCGCTGGCCGGGCTGTCCTTGCGCTCCGGGAATTTTTTGGCCACATCGGTGGTGCGCAACAAACTGTTGTCGTGGAGCGCAAACAAAACGCCGTCCTTGCTGCGCTGCAAGTCCATTTCCAGATAGTCGGCGCCCAGATCCCGTGCGAGGGTGTAGGCGGCTGCGGTTGATTCCGGAGCATCGAAGGATGCGCCGCGGTGGGCGATAACTGCCGGGCGCGGGATGCCATGAGCGTTGGCCAGTGCTGCCTCGGTCGTGTTGGCCGCGCCAGCAGTCTGTACGCCACCCAAGCCCAGAATAAGGCTCAGCAGCAGGGCGTTTTTGCCAAAAGTGTCAGGCATTGGTTGAATTCCTTTCAATCAGAAAAATAGAGGGCGCCTTTTTAACAATAAGACCGCCACGCTTGCTATCGAGAAACCGACACAAACGTGTGTGATGTTTATTTTTAAGCGTTTTTTCTTACAAATGTGCAGTACTCTTGGGTTTAACAGCGTCCCCAGTAGAGGGGCAAGCGTTCTACCTTGCGTGTAAACCATCGTCCCAGAGCCTTTCGGGCTCGTTAGTGAGGTTTACCATGCGCACCACTTCGCAACTTATTTGCCAGGCCGCCGACCTACTTAACGGCTTTGTTGGTTTCAATCGTAAGACAGGCCAGCACATTGTCCGTTTCAGTGAGGATTCCTTCGGAATGGATGTCGCCGACGACAACATCACGCCTACCAGCGAATTTGTCTGGCAGGCCGATGGCGCAGACACCATGACCCTCAAGCGCGAGTTGATTCAGTTGTTGCTGGATCAGAATATCGATGACCGTCTGAACATCACCGAACCCCTGAGGGTGTATATGCAGCGTCAGGACGTACCCGAGATTTCGGCTGTGCGTCGCTGTATCAGCTGAGCAGGAGCGCCCGCGAGCCTGTTTTTAAAGCGGGCCATTGCTCAGAACTGACTCTGGAAGAGTGTCTGCTGCGCCGACACTGATTTTGTTGCGCCCCGTATTCTTGGCGATATACAGCGCTTTATCGGCCTCGTTCAGCCACATGCTGGCGTGGGGGAATTCGGGGCGGCACGTGGCGAGCCCGATGCTCAGGCTTACGCACAGATCAGGCTCGTCGGCGTGTTGATAGTTGGCAAACACATGGCGCAGCCGCTCCATGATTTCCCGGGCCTGTTCCAGGGTGCGATTGGGCAGGATGACGCAGAATTCATCACCACCGTATCGACCTGCCAGGTCTTCGGCGCGCAAGTTGTCCTTGAGCTCCTTGCTGAGCTGGCGTAACACGCTGTCACCGACGATATGCCCGTAGGTGTCATTGATCTGCTTGAAATGGTCGATATCTATCAGCGCCAGCGTCGCCGGTGAATGACGCTCCAGGCTCTGCTGGTAGCTAAGTTGCAGCAGGTCTTTCCATGAGCCGTGATTCAGCAGCCCGGTCAGGCTGTCGGTACGGCTAAGGGTGCGCAGAGTGCGTTTATGCTCGGCCAGGGTGATTGCCAGCCCATAACTGACCATGCCTACAGCGAAAGGATAAAGAATCAGCACGGGTACGCAGGCATAGACTTGCACGCTGGTGGTATGGGCCGTAAAGGCAAAACCGAATAGCAGTGACGCAATCAGGGCGCCTGCCAGTTGCGCCAGGGCTCCACGCCACAGCAGCTTTGGCCCGCCGGCGGCAACGTTGTGCATCATCATCATCGACACAATGATGACCGTAGGCAGCGGATTGAACTGAATCACCCCCGCCCAAAATCCCCCGCACAGGGAGTCAATCAAGATATTGCGCCGCTCTGTCCGATAGGGATATGTCGCACGCGACGACAACTGATATGCAAGATGCGGCCATACAAACGCATTGATAAGCAGTAGCGCCCACACCCAAGTGGATCTTTCGAGAGGGTAGAGGGCGGCCATTAGACCGACACTGCCAAACCCTGAGCCAATCACTCGCGGCGCATAAATGCGCTTGGCGAATGACAACCCTTTGCCTCTTTTATTGTCCATGGTTATCTACGCAAGATGTTCGGGCCGGGTTTTTGGCTACTGCCGGGTGCTGCCCCGCCGATTGTTGGCGGGTCGGTTACCCTTGTCGAGAAGACATCGCACATATTCTGAAAAATTTTTGAAACAGTTATGGGGTCTAGATTAGCTTACTTAAGGCGAGCACAAATCTGCGGCGCTGATGACGATTGATACCAGTAGAATGATGATCACCTTTTAAACGGCCTGGAAGCAGAGCATTAATCACTTTTTACTGGAGTCTTCAAGCCATGGCACTCGACTCAAGCAGTACAGAGGCGTCTAAACCCGCAGAGCGTCATCAAGGTGCATTTCTAAATACCGGCGTCAGGCCGTCCTCCAGCCTTGGTAAAACCTTGGGCATTTTTTGGAAGATGATTTTCCAAAAACCTGCGAGCACACGCCCAACGGGCGTGATCCCGGTCAAGCCATTGACCCGCGAACAATTGGCCGAGGCGGCGGATTTCAGCGTGTACCGGTTGGGTCATTCGACCTTGCTGCTCAAGCTCAGGGGGAAGTACTGGTTGACCGATCCGGTCTATGCCGAGCGCGCCTCACCGTTCCAGTGGGCTGGCCCCAAGCGCTTTCATGCGCCGCCCATCAGCCTGGATGAGCTTCCACCCCTGGAGGCGGTGATTCTTTCGCATAACCACTACGACCACCTGGACCAAAAAACCGTATTGCAACTGGCTGCCAAAACACAGCAGTTTTTGGCGCCGCTGGGTGTTGGTGACTTGCTTGTCAAATGGGGAGTGCCGGCCAGCAAGGTTCAGCAACTGGATTGGTGGCAGGATACCCATCTTGCAGGTATCCGCTTTATCGCTACCCCGGCACAGCACTTCTCGGGCCGCGGCCTGTTTGATCACAACCAGACGCTTTGGGCATCCTGGGTGATGATCATCGATGACGTGCGGATTTTCTTCAGTGGTGATTCAGGCTATTTCGACGGTTTCAAGCGGATCGGCGAGCAGTTCGGGCCCTTTGATCTGACCCTGATGGAGACAGGCGCCTACAACGTGGACTGGCCACATGTGCACATGCAGCCCGAGCATAGCCTGCAAGCTCATATTGACCTGAATGGGCGCTGGTTATTGCCGATTCACAATGGCACCTTTGACCTGGCCTTCCATGCCTGGTCAGAGCCATTTGACCGTATTGTGGCATTGGCCGAGCAACGCAATGTGCTCATTACAACGCCACAAATGGGGGAAGCGTTCAACCTGATAACGCCTCACTCGGGCCGTGCCTGGTGGCTTGAGGTCCAGCACCCAGGGCAGTAGGCGTGCCTTGTTACTCGATCAGGGCAAAATCTTCACGGCCCATCGGGTCTGGCGTTGTACCGCGAACATTACCCCCGCGGCCGGGAGAAAACCCGGGGAAGAACACCAATCCTTGCGCTTCCAGGCTGTAAGCGAGGGCTAGTCGAGTGACATCGCGTATCGGCTCTCCGGCTTCAAAGCGCTGAATTGCGGGTACTGAAACGGTGGACTGTTCACTCAGATACTCGAGACTCCAGCCCAGCATTACACGGGCTTGGGCGCAGTGCAGCGGGGTGAATTGGTTGATGACGATGCGTTCAAACGTACTGCGCATGGCTGAATGTGGCATGGGGATTCTCCAGGGCGGATTCAGTGCTTGAAAATGTACTGTGTTTTTATACAGTCATTTTTAACCTGGAACAAACTCATTTTTTGATAAATGCCGAACGGCAGAATCTGCTGTTTGGCTGCTTTTTTGCGAGCTTTTACGTGGGGAGCAAGGGTCGAAAATTTCGATAATGGTTTTTTTGGGATGCGAGAAAAATCCTGCGTGGTTCGTGTCTTCCCGGGAAATTAATTCGCGACTTTTCTTAGTGAGTATCGGAAACGTCCTAACTCTTTTATTTCTAATAAGCCTAAGACTTGCACCCATTCAGGGACATTCGGACGCTCTTGCCTGCGAGTTAATCCCTTAGCCAGATTAACGGGTCATGGATGGAAGTCAGGATGTCGGTATCTCACCTCGGGATGAGGTTGTTCTCTTTGGTTATGTTCGGCACCTTCACGGGGCAGGCTTCTGCCATGGAAGCTTCATTGCCGACCCCGGGGGATCAGGACCTGATTCGTGATCGTCAGGAACGCCTGCTTGAAGAGCAGCAGCGCCGTCTTGAGGAACTTCAGGAACTTCCCGGCAAGCAGATTTCTCCTACAGCTCCAGCTCGGGCAGCT
>NZ_JBUZTQ010000032.1:0-54348 GCF_055408445.1 Pseudomonas sp. B414
CATCCTTGGATTCGAGCAACAGCTTGCCATCAACGTCGCTGGCCGTAACCAGCAGATTCAGAGCCGCGTCTGCATTGATTGCACCGGCGATGTCGGTAGCCGAGGCTTCGGTGGTGACCGTGAAGGTCTGCTCAACACCGTCAATGGTGAATTTCACCAGGTCATCCGCCGAGAGGTTGGCCACGGTCAGTTCCACCGTGCCGCCCTTGGCAGCGATCACTGCAGCAGGCGTACCGACAGCCGGCGCTGCCGTGGAAGTAGCGTGAACTTCAACCAACACCTTCTCAGCTTTGGTGTTGTCAAGGGTGATATTGGTGACATTCGCACTGCCAATCACAGTGAAGGTAGGGGTGGCAGGTACACCGCCACCGCCTGTCGATGGCGTGGCTGCTGTTACAGCATCACCAGCCAGCGACGCGGGATTATCCAGCGCCGCACTGTCCGTTGCAGCTTTGGTCACGGTATTAGATACGCTGTTCAGCAAAGTACTGAGATCAGTCGTCCCGCTGGCCTGATTCGCCACGGCGGTCAGGTAGGTCGCCAGGTCGCCTACTTCGCCCGGAGCTTTAGCGTTCAGATTGATAATGCTGTCGAAGGTTTTCGACAGCAGAGTGATCAAGGCTGGGGTCACACCGGCAGCGGTGGCCGGTACCAATTTGATCACTGCTTGAGCAGCAGCCAGGGTTTCAGGGTTGCTGTTGACGGAGGCAACGACTTGACCGGCCAATGTGAGGTCATTAAGACCTTTATCCGCAAACGCTACGCCCGCAGTAGCTTTGTTGCTCAGAGTAGCTGCGTCGAGCACACCCTGGGCCGAGGAGTTCGCCTTAGCGCCATTGATGACGGCGGCCAGGAACACATCACGACCTACACTGTTGTTGGTCAATTGATCCTGCCAATAAGCAAGACCTTCGGCATCAGGTGCACGACCCAACGTAGATTGATAAATTTGGGTAATGAAATCGGTATGAGTAAGTGCCACTGGGTATTTGGCGAGACCTTCAGCCTGTTCCGACATCCAGTTCTTGGAGATATCCTCAAGGCTCAGGGCGCCTTTATCAAGTTGGTCAACCCAATAAGCCAAGCCAGCGGAGTCAGGCGCACGATTGAAGAAAGAAACGTACAGCTCGGCTAAGTTAGTCTGAGTAATGGTCATGCTTATCCCTTTGATTAACGCCATCCACGATGGCAACTGGTAAATCCATAATGATCGGCCTTGAAGACGTAGCTCCATGACCAATAAGTGTTTTTGAGCACAACAGAGCCCAAAACTGTACGAGGTTTAAGGTTTTTCCTGCTCAAATGAAGCGCAAAGTAACCCGGAGCGTGTGTCTTTTTTGTGGCAATTTTTTGAATATTTGCAACAGGTCCAATGCCCGCACGGAACGTTTTTACGTCGACTTCACCACATACTGCCTCCGCTAAGTAGCAAATAGCCACTAAAATAGTTCAAATATGTCAATGTCTTATAAAGGCGTAAGCAAATGCTTACAAATAGTCATCCATTCCTCATCAGAGCTAAATGTTCCTCTAGGGAGTCGCTGAACAATGAACCCGTTCGCACCGCCCCCCATATCCAAGCCGGTTTTTTCAACCTACCGGCCTTATTTTGCATTTCCAGGGCCGATTTTCGCCCTCATTTTGCTGATTTGCGGGTCAACCCCGCCTTTCAGACGGATTTATCCCGCCGCCCGTTGCAAATACCGCTTGGCCAGCATTCAGATTGGCCAACCCAAACAGACTGAACAACTGCGCCGTATTCTTTTCCAGCCCACGGTAGCGAACCTTGCGATGATTGAAGCGCACCTTGATTACCTGGAAGGGGTGCTCGACCTTGGCACGCAGTTGCGCCTTGGCGTATTCAATCTTGCGCTTGACCCGGTACAGCACACTGCCTTCGCCGTGCTGCATGTAACTGCTTGGCCGGACTGCAATCGACCAGATAACGTCCCGTTCAGCATGCTCCGGTCGCTTGGCCGCACCGGTGTATCCAGCGTCACCCGAAACATAGGTTTCGGCACCGTGCAGCAACTGGTCGACCTGGGTGACATCCGCCACGTTGGCGGCCGTTCCTACCACGCTGTGCACCAGCCCCGACGTGGCGTCGACACCAATGTGGGCCTTCATCCCGAAGTGCCATTGATTGCCTTTCTTGGCCTGATGCATCTCAGGATCACGCTTGCCTTCTCGGTTCTTGACCGAGGGCGGCGCGGCGATCAGGGTAGCGTCGACGATAGTGCCTTCCTTGAGCAGCAGACCCCGGCTGGCCAGATGCAGGTTAATCGTTTCAAACAGCACCCGCGTTAGCTGATGGGTTTCCAGCAAGCGGCGAAAACGCAGCAAGGTAGTGGCATCCGGTGCCGACTCGCGGCCCAGGTCGATGCCCATAAAACCACGGATGGCCTGGCTGTCGTAGACGGTATCTTCGCAACCCTCATCGGAGAAACCGAAACACTGCTGCACGACATACATGCGCAGCATGCGTGACAACCCAATCGCAGGGCGTCCGCGCTTGCCTGTAGTATCGCTATAGAACGGCGCCACTTGCGCCTCCAGCTGTGCCCAAGGGCACCAGTTGTTCAAGGTCAGCCAGGAAGCGATCTCGGCGAGTCTGCTTTTTCTTGCCGGTGTATTCGAGTTCGGAGAAGGTCTTCTGCACGCGCGTAACGCTCACGGAGAGGGTGGCGGGTTGAAGGTACTCAGTGTGCCAAGGGTGGGGACGGTTGGCTATTTTTGCAGCGTCTCCCTAGAGTATTAGAATAGCCCTCCCAACGCAGACGGCTCCCAGTTCATGATCACCAGCTCACAGCTCAACTCGGCCTTTCCTTGCCGCTGATTGGTGGTGCTGTAGCGGATATCTAGCGTTTCGAAATGAAAGCCATCGAACACCCGCCGGATATCTGGGTGATCGTTGATGCTGACCATCACCTTGCCCTTGCAGCGGCGCATGAAGTCGGCCATCCGCTCATAGTTCTCGAACGGGAAGTCCACGCCATAGCCTGCGGTCTGCCAGTACGGCGGGTCCATGTAGTGGAAGGTGTGGGCACGGTCGTAGCGTTCGGCGCAGTCAAGCCAAGGGAGATGCTCGATGTAGGTGCCTGACAGCCGCTGCCAAGCGGCCGAGAGGTTTTCCTCGATCCTCAGCAGGTTGACGGCCGGGCCGGTGGTGGCTGTACCAAACGTCTGCCCGGTGACCTTGCCGGCGAAGGCATGGTGCTGCAGGTAGAAAAATCGGGCGGCACGCTGGATGTCGGTGAGGATTTCAGGGCGGGTCATCTTCTGCCACTCGAACACCTGGCGGGAACTGAGCGCCCATTTGAACTGGCGCACGAATTCTTCGAGGTGGTTCTGCACGACGCGGTACAGCGTCACCAGGTCGCCGTTGATGTCATTGAGGACTTCAACGGGCGCGGCCTGGGGGCGCAAGAAGTAGAGCGCGGCACCGCCGGCAAAGACTTCGACGTAGCATTCGTGTGGCGGAAAAAGCGGAATGAGGCGGTCGGCCAGGCGGCGTTTGCCGCCCATCCAAGGGATGATGGGTGTGGACATAAAAAGCAAGACCTTTACTGTATGGATAAACAGGTGCTAGGCTCGCCGCGCTTTGTGCACGAAGCGAGAGCCTTGGCTGGACTTGCAGGGAGGTTCTGCAGGGACGGCGGCCGGGGTGGATGTTGACGCATTCAATCCGGCCGCTCTTTTTACTTCGGTGCTGAGACTTCTTTGGCGTACGCCTGGCACGCAGCCAGCGCGATCAATCCCTGGTCGCAGTCTCCGGTGATTCCGATAATTCGTTGAGCATGCGCTGGGTCAAGTCGGGCGCGCGCTCCTCCATGAACCACGCCGCCGGCGCCGGTACCGGCTGGCACTGAACAGCCACCGGTTGAATCCTCGGCAAGGAGGACTGACAGCCGCAGATCAGAAGTGGCAAGGCGATCGCGCAGGCGAGCTTGGTCTTTTTGAGCATTGGTCAAAGCCTCGTGGTGGGTTTGGTCGCTGGCCGCAAGGCGCTGCTCGAGCGCGAGCCGCTTATCCTGTTCGGTGCGTTGCTGTGCGGCCGCCGCATTGCTGATGGCGGTCAGGTCGGCCTGATGGGCCCCGGACTGCTCGGCGAGCTGCTTGCCGTAGCGCCAGTCCTGCACCTTCCAAACTCCACCAGCCGTCAGCAGCAGCAACGCGAGCACACCGGCCAGCGCCGTCTTGAGTGCCGCGGGCGTCATTGCTCATCCTCCCAATCAGGCAGGTCGACAGTCTGGCCGGCCAGCGCATGCGTGCAGTCGCCCAAGAACTGGATGCGGCCATCGATCACGAACGAATGACAGACCCGATCACCATCAACCCAGCGATAGCGCACCAACACCGAAGGAGTGAAGGTCGGCGCGTCGACATTTCCATTCCAGCCCCAGCGCGGGCCCGGACCAGGTCCATGGGAAATCCCGTGGACCATCTGGCAGCCTGGACATTCGAAGAAAAGCCGATCCTCTTCAGATTTGGCGAGAACTCGGGAGAGTCTGGTAAAGGCTGTCATGGCACATCCTTGAAGAAGATGTGGCGGCCGAGTTTCAACGTCTGCTTGGCGCCCTTCACCCACACCGGCGGCTTCGGCATGGTGGTCGCGTAGTAGTGCGTAGCGCCGCCGGAAGGATCGGGCACTTTCCCGGACATCACCTGGTCCGCAGCGATCTGGGCCTGGGCAAACTCCCGGAAAGGGATCTGCTTCGCGCCGCTCAGGTAGGCGAAGTTCGGGTCGTTCTTGTTCCAGCAGCTGAACTGGTACGGTTTCTGGCAGACGCCGGCATACCCCTCCCCCCACCACGACTTGGCATTGCCGTCGTCAACGCGATTACGGATCGTCCAGGCGACGGCGATTTGACCGGCCAGGTTTTCGCCGCGAGCCTCCCCCCAAAGTGTGCGGGCGAGGATGTCGCGGTCTTTTTCAGTTGCGGTCATAACTTTTCTCCAGGCGAAAAAAGCCCGCGCTTGGCGGGCTGGATAGCCGAAATTTGTAGTCGATAGCTGGGGTGATTCATTGCGGCGGCGTTGATATCATTCCGCCCACGTTCTCCATGTATTAAGGGATGCGGGAGAAAATAGAAGCCCCGGCGACTGCGAACCGCCGGGGTTTTGCTTTTATATGCCCACTGGTAGCATTGCGCCACGTTCTCTGGGTCGGTCGCCTAGAGAAAATAGAAGCCCTGGTGATTACAGCTCGCCGGGGCTTCGTCTTTTCAGTCTCCAGGTACAAAAAAACCGCTCAAGGCGGCGGTGGTGTTGCGTGACAACGGTTACAGATTCACGACCTTAAGCGGCGCGTTCGCTTTCTTCTTGCCCTTGGCATCAGCCTTGCCCTTGTTCCCGGCGTTGCACTCGACCGTGGTAGTCCAGCCTGCAGCGCTCCACAGCTGCTCTACTGAGTCCGCCAGATACACACCGTCCGCGCCTTCCTTGAAGCCCAGGGCGTGCACTTGCGACTCCGCGAAAAGGTCCGTACGCCCGTTCATTTCCAGCCGCACATTGGCCGTGGAGCGATTGAAGCCAGCCAGACGGGCCTTGGCTGCCGCCTCGGCCGCCGACCGGTTGGGGTGAAGGTGGCGGTCGGTATAGACGGGCGGCAGTCCTGCAGTGTCGTCGTTGCCCACCTCGACCGTGACCAGCTCGCCCTTGCCATCCTGATAACTGGCCCGGGCCGCTTTCTTCACCGCATCGTCACCAAAACGGAACTGATAGCGACTGACGTCACTTTTGCGGATCGTCACCACCGGTAGCGTCTTGTCGCTCGCGCTTTTGCCGCCATCGCGGGGCAGCACCAACAACTTGCCGTCTGCCACCTTGGCCGTGCAGTCGTATTGCTTGGCCAGCCGGGTGATGTAACTCAGATCGGATTCGCCCAACTGGTCGGCCCGCTCGACGATGGTGGTCACCGGGCACTCCGGCACCCAGCCATTACGCTTGGCAATGTCGGCCACGATGCTGGCCAGACTCACCCCCTCCCAGCTGCCGCTTCGGGTGGTTTTCGCGGCGCTGCGCGTGTCGCTGGACTTGCTGCGTATGACGATGGTGTCAGGCGGCCCGGAGAACTCCACCTCGTCGACCGTATACCGACCCAACAGGGTCAGCTTGTCGCCTTCCCAACCGAGGTAAACCGCGATATTGGCGCCGCGCTTTGGCAGCACCATTTCGCCGTCCCGGTCATCCAGGCGCAATTCGAAGTCGTCGGCATCGATGCCGGGCTTATCGAGGGTTCGGGCCGTCAGCAGTCGGTCATTAATCAGGTCGGTAATGTCCTTGCCATCGGCAATGATGCGGTGCACAGGCTTCAAAGCAGGATCTCCAGAAACGGCAAAACCCCGAACAGGGCGGGGCTTTGGGATGAGGCGAAGGGTTTAGATGAGGGGAGTCAGTCCCAGAGCTGGACCGACGTACTGACGGATTCAACCACGTCCGGCAACACGATGCGCAGGCCCGCCCGGAACGGCTGCGGCTCCCTGCCCAGCCCCTCGTTGGCCGCTAGCACCGCTTCCATGGTGCCGCGCAGATGGCCATAGTGGTGATTACAAATGCTGTCCAGCAGATCGCCGTCAGATGTTCTGCATATCGTCGCCATAGCGGCTGAACTCCAGACTAAAGGTTTGTTTGCGCGGGATACCGCCCTGCAGGAAGGCGCCCTGTTCTTCGGTGATAGTGCTCAAACACCAGTTGCCCAGCACCAGGCCATAACCGGTGGTCAGGCTCATGGGCACCAGCCGCCCGCCGATGGCCCGCAGGTGGTCGAGCTGCTTTAAGCCGCCCTTGAAGCTCGGAAAGATCGCGCCCTTGAGGGTCAACTTTTCCTCACCCATCCCGACCGCCTGCAGTGCCGGGCGCCGGCCTAAGCGCTCTTGACTGGCCCAGCGATACGCCGTCGTGCGCTGCAGCGCGTCGAAGGCGGCCGTGCCCAAGTTGAAATAGAACGGCTGCGCATTCGCCGCCAACGGCAACAACACCATCAAGTGCGGATAGGCCCCCACCCCTTCGGGCGCAGGCGTCGTGCCCGGGACGAGCGCATCTGTGGGCACCACCGTTTCGACTTGGGGTTGAGTCTTGGCAATCAGCTTGCTGGCCACGGCTTGGGCGCGCGTGGACTGTTCGCCCAGGACGGCGGCCTTTTCCTTGACCATCACAACCGTCTGCTCGGCGCGGTCATAGGTCGCAACGACCTGATTGATCTTGCTTTGCGCGTTACCGATGGCCCCCATCACCCGGTTGATTTTGGCGCCGATGGCGGGACCGATAAACGGGATACCCTCCATGTCACTGGCGGCGCCGGAAATCTGACTGATGGCGCCGTTGACCGGATCGAGCATGCCACCGACATTGGCGCGGCCAACCTCTCCCGCCTCTACCATGTATTTCAGGCCCGATTGCAGCTTAGTCAGGTATTCCATAAGCCTCCTTAGGCGTGCGATTCGTCGGACATGCTGCGCCGCGCGGTCTGCTGGGCCATGTCATTGAGCCGGCGCTGAATCTCCGGCAACAGCTGATTAACCAGTTGCTGCGGGTCTTTGGCGTCGCCCTGGACGGTGATTTGAAACACTGGGGAGAAGGTGTTGGTTTGCTCCAGCTTCGCCGGCGGCGCGACTGCAGACTCTGTTTTTGCCGGAGTCAGCAGGGACAGGGCCGGGCTTTGCGGGTCAGGCTTTTTCATCAGCTCGGCCATGACACTGCCGCCCGATCCGTTACGCGTAACGCCGTCCGCACCCGATGGGGCATACGCGTTGGCGAACTTCGCCAGACTCGGCACCTCCGGGCCTGGACGCGGCGCCATCAACATCGGGGTGATGGGCTGCGCCTTGGACAGATCCGAATTGCCAAACAGCGCTTGCCCGGTATAACCGCCCAGCGCCCCGCCGCCCTTGCTGCCCAGGTAACCACCGATCATCCCGCCAATTGCCGTGCCGATGATGGGCACCGCCGAGCCAATGGCCGCACCCGCCGCCATACCGGCCAGCGTGCCCGCCAAGGTGCCGGCGGCTTCGCCGTAACCCTGAGCTTTTTCGTCTTGGGTTTCGGCAGTGTCGTAGACCTCTTTCGCCTGCAGCACGGCGTTGAACAGTTCCGCCGGCACAGAACCACGCAGCTCACCGCCCAGGCGCGGTGCACGCGGCGCAGGGGTGGATGGAACCAGCGAGCGAGCCGTGCCAGCGGCCGGCGCTGCAGGCGCCGAGGTCGGCGGCTTCCAGCCACTCAAGCCCCCCGACTTGGGCGGCACCGCTGTGCCATTCGAATACACCTGTATGCGCGGTTTCGCCGCAGCAGGGGCCGGCGATGCACTGACCGGCTCCGGCGTGCGCCGGCCGCCCCACCAGCGCCGACGGCCACGACCCCGGCCGCCTTCACTGGAACCGCCGCGACCGCCTGCAGGACCGCCCGAACCAGCCGGGCCGCCACCCAGGCCTAAGCTGTTGACCACTTCGACCTTTTGCACAACGTTGGGATTGCCCATCAGCGTGCCCCGGCCGATGTTCATCGCCCCCCGAACCACCTTGGCGGCGCTGTACAAGCCTGCCAGTGCGGCCACGGCGCCGCCGACAGCCACCACGCCACTGACCACTTGAGGTGACTTGTCGGCCAGCTCTCCCAGGCTTCTGGAGACGCTGAGGATTCCCGTAGCCACGCGGTCGGTGATCGGCTGCAGGGCATCCCCGATGCTGCGCAAGGCGTCATTTGAGGCCTGCACAGCCTCGTTCCATTTCTGTGCCGAGGTTTCGCGCCGTTCGGCCAGGTTCTTATCGAGAATGCCCGAAGCGCCGGCCGAGTCCTTTTTCAGTTGCTCATACAAGGCCTTGTTCTGCATGTAGGCCGTCAGCGCCGCCTTCACCTGCATGTCCGCAAACAGATCACCGGTGCGCAGGGCCTGCTCCAGGGAGCCCATCATTTCCTTGGCTTTGGCCGGGTCTGCCTCCTGGCTGATCTTGGCCACGGACTCGGCCATAAGCGCGGCCTTTTTCGGGTCCGTGGCTTCGACGTATTTCTGCGCCAGGGCGAAACTCGACTCAAGCGTCGACTGGCCTTTCTGTAGCCCGGTGTTCATCGACGCCTGATAGTCGATGCCCGCATCCTTGTAGGCCTTGACCACCTCACCGGAACCGATTTTCTCCATCCAGTTCTTGAGGTTGTTGGCCGCCTCATCACTGCTACCGGCCGTTTTCATCTGCACCTGCAGCATGGCCCCCAGCTGCGTCACCGAATCGTTACCGGTGATACCCAGCTTGCCCATCCCGGCCAGCAGTTCGGGGAACCATTTCGCCATGTCGCTGGCTTCAAAGCTGCCCGCCTGCCCCTGAAAGGCAATCGCCTCCAGCGCCTGCTGCAACTGCGCCGGGTCGGTGATCTTGGCGTTCTGCCCCAAGGCGTTGATCATCTTGGCCGTGTCGACACCGTCCGCACCCTGACCAACGACGAACTTGGCCGCCACCGGCGCATATTCCATGGCCTTGTTCAGGTCCATGCCCGCACCGACCAGGGCATTGACCAGATCCGCGACCTCATTGCGCCCCATGCCGGTGGCGCGTGACGTGTCGATGATCTTGTTTGAGACCTGCGCCTCTTGCGGCTGGTTGGCAATGCCGGCCTTGATCGCAATATCCCGAATGATCGCGTTGTAATCCGCGCTGATCTTGGCCGGCAGCACCATGGCCGCCGCGCCTGCAGCGACCCCCGTACCGACATTGCGCAGCCCGGCGCCGCCCTGCCGCATCTGCGCCTGACCCAACGACTTAAGCTCAGCGCTGCGGGCTTCACGCCCCAGGCGCTGATACGCCTTGCCCAGGTTGTTGACCTGAACCCCTTGGCGCTTGAGGACATCAAGGTTGGCCTCCAGCTTGCGCCGTAGCCCGTCAGCGGTCGCCGCACCGCTGGTGTGCGCCTTGCGCCATTCCTCCTGCAGGCGCTTGGTTTCACCGACGACCGATTGCAGCACCTTGGTTTTTGCAGCGGTGTTATCCAGGCGCTTAACGCGCCCCTCCACGTCGTTAAATGCCTTGCCGACCGACGCGCTGACGGCGCCGCCAATCACCAGCCCGAGGGCTAATCCGTTCGCCATGTCGTTACCCCATCACCCGGGCGGGGGTTACTCATCCTTGAGCCACCACACCACCTCATAAAACGGCATCGCCTCGATCTCGGCCAAGGTGAACCCGGTCACCTTGGCCAGACGCCTTGCCGCCAGTCGCAGCGCATGAAAACTAAATTCAGTCCTCTGTAACCAGACGAAAATAGCCACGCTGCAGACGCACATAGTCCTTGACGGAAAGCCCCTCCAGATCCGCTCTGCACGCCGAACAAAGGCTGGTGAACAGCATCATTTCGGCGGCGTTTTCATCCTTGGGGTGCGACTCGTTACTGTCGCGTGACTCCTTGAGCGTCGGCGAACGCATGGTGATGGTGTCGACCTTCATGCCATTGACGATGCTGGGCTTGGTCAGGGTGACCACCGCATGTTCCGGGGTGACCTGCAGCCAGTCCGGCAGTTGGTCGGCGTCGATTTTGTTTACGTTGCTCATGGTTCTAATCCCTTAAATGCCCAGTTGTTCGCGCATTTTCGCGAGCTGATCCACGCCATCGATCACGCGGATAGAGTTGATAATGTCGATCTCATAGATCACCGAGCCGTCAATTTCGAGCTTGTAGTAGGTCGGCGAGACGGCGTATTTGATTTCGGCCTTATCGCCGGCTTTCCAATCGCCCGGATCGACCTCGCGGAGCATGCCGCGCACGGTCGCAATGACGCCGGTAAAGTCGCCTTTCTGGCCCTTGAACGAGCCACGGAATGAGGCGCTGAACGCCGACTGATCGGCCAGACCGAAATACTTCATGGATTCGCGGCGCACGCCCGTGGTGGTAAACCCACAGTCGAGCTTTTCCATGCCCATATCCATGTCGATTTCGCCATCCATACCGCCGCCTCGGTGGGCTTCAGTCTTGATCGCCACCTTGGGCAGGGTGAAGCTCGGCACGTCGCCTTGAAAGCTGATGCCGCCGACAAACAGGTTGGTGTTAAAAAGCGTTTGAGGAATCATGTAGCAGCCCCCTTAGGACCGGGTATCGAGAACTTCGGTGATCCACTGGTTGGTGACTTCAACCAGGAACGTTGGGTTTTCTGCAGGCGGCACGTCGGTAAAACGAAGGTGCCAGAACACGCGACCCTCGGCGAGCTGCGATTCCGTGCTCATTTCGGTGTCCGCGTAGACCTCGAAATTGATCACTGCGCCCCGCGCCTTGAGGTCGCGCATGAAGTAATTCAGGCCCTCCAGCACGTCCTTGACGTAGTTCTTGGTGATCGGCAGATCCACCGCCCATTTATGGCCGTAGAGAATCGCCGCCATGACCATGTCCATGGTCCGCACCCGGGTGACGAACGACCATTTCGGATCGCTGGACAGCGTACGGTTGCCCCACAGGCGATAACCGTCATCGCGGATGATCGTCGCGATATGCGCCGCGTTGAGCAGGTTGGCTCGGCAGGTTTTGTCGCCATCGTTGAACTCAATCGGGCGGGTTGTACCGGTGACCCCGACAAATTCCTTATTCGACGGCGAGGCCCAAAATCCGTACGTGGCATCGGTCCAGGCGAACAGGCCGGCGACCCAGGCCGACGCCGGCGCATCGACGGTCGCGTTGGCCGTGGTGTCCCAGTACTTAACGCCCGGGTCGACCATGAACAGGCGCTTACTGCCGAATTCCTCGGTGTAAGCAATCGCCGCTTCGTCCGTGGTGCGCGGACCGTCGACGATGGCAATCGCGCCCAGCTTGTCCGCCAGGGCATCCATGGCCGTGGTCACGGCTTGCGTCGAGGAATGCCCCGGAGCGATCAACAGCCGAGGCTGGGCGTTAAACAGGCTTTTACCATCGAGCAGCGCCTGCAGGCCGGTGCGGGTGCCATCGGCCTTGACGCCGCCGATCACCGCCGAGGTCAGCGCCGCCACGTCGGCCAACGTCTCGACCGCCACCGCGACGATCACCGCCTTGGCGCGCAGATAGATCGCCTGACAGGCGCGGGTGATGGCCGAACCCTCACCGAAGGCGGCAATCGCCTCGCGTTCGGTGGTGATCAGTGTCGGCACGCCCGGCTTGGCCGTGCCCGGTGTTGCCAGCGCGCCGAAGCCGAGCGGCACGGTGTCCACTAGACCGATGATCGAGGACGACGGCAGCGCAATAGTGCGCGAGCCGGTGTTCACGTTGGCGACGGTGACACCGTGGAAAAAATCGGTAGAACTCATAAACGCAATCTCCAGAAACGGAAAAACCCGCACGGGGCGGGCCTTGGGTGAAACAGGCGGCGTTACGCGTAACGCCCGTTAGGGTCAGTCCAGAGGCTTGCCTCGGTCGGATTCGATGTTCGTGGCGCAGTGATCGGGATCGAACCAGTCGAGCCACTTACACAGCACACAGCCCCAGCGCCGGCCCTTGAGCCGTGCCTTGCCCGCCCGGGAGCTGATCGTTTCGTCCTCATGGCCGCCAAACGCGGTGTTGGCCAACTGGTCGAACGACACCGCCAGGCGATGGCCGCGCGTGCTGTTGGCCAGCACCGCGCAGAACATCCACACCAGCCCCAGGCCGGCGGCCAGCGCACACACCAGCAACAGCGCCACGGCCTGCGCGATTCGCATCACCATACGATGGCCCCCACGTCCTCAAGGGTTTGCGCCAAGGCCAACAGATCCTCCAGCGCCTGCCGGCGGCCAATGGCCGAGCCCGACAACTGCGCATAGGCCTCGGCCTTGAGGCGCACCCGCTCGACCAGCTCGGCCACCGTCAGCCCGCGCGCCGTGGCGATGGCCGTCAGCAGCGGCGTTTCCGCCTCGGGATTGGCCGTAAGGTCATCGGCTTCCTTCACCTGCTGCGGCCAGCTTTGCAGCTCGCCGGGCGGGTAACTGGCGGTCAGGCTCGACAGCGCCTGCTCACAGCCGGCATTCAGCTCGACCAACTTGGCGGCCTTCGCCGCCTCCAGCTTGTGCGACTCGGCCGCTGGGTATTCCAGTTCGCCCAAGTACTCGGCATCGGCCAGCGAACAGGCCGGAATTTCGGGCGGCTGGCCGGGCAGAATCACCGCGACAAACAAGCCGTTTTCGCGGTACTCCGGCGGCACCAACCAGACGCGCACCAACGCGTCGGCCTGAATCACAGGCAGCACAACAGTCTGGCCGTTAACGGTCAGGGTTCCATTTTCGATATTCAATTGCGCTCTCCTAAGAGCAAAGCCCCTTCAAAAAACAAGGTGTAAGCACAGGTGGATAGGCCGTTAAACCTTCGCCAAGCGACTACAAAATTGAGGACTATAGGCAGCCGCCTGGTTAGCCATATTCAAACTGAATAAGCCAGCTGCCGATCCGGCGCCGTAATAACCGCCATGCAGGGCGATGGTGCTCAGGTTTCGCGTGTAGTCATCGCCCGTTGAACCATTACCTGCGCTGCCGTCCGTAGTCGCTGGCAGGAATCCAAAACTGAGATCGTGGCTAACACCAGCATCCACCGAAAACGTGACCGGAAAACCATCAATCGGGGCTGCCTGAGTGGTCGTCACATACGCCCGGTAACCGGCCTTGTCCCAAATTTTGAATTTGCCTGTCGCATCAACCTGCAGGCCATCCACCATCTGAAACACGTTCCCCCACAAGCCGACAATGCCGCGCCATGTGGCGGTCGCCACAACACTCTGGTCTACGTTCTGAATGTTGACGGGGGAATTAGACGTATGACCCACACCGATCAGAGCCTGGCTGTCCGCCCCCCCCATTTCAATCAGCGTCAGAAGCTGAATCGCCTGGAGCTGGTAGTACGACCACATCGAATAACCGGTCACACCCTGAATGTTTCGGTTAGTTGCACGAGTCTTCATCGCGGTAAAATCGATGCTTCCCAACGGCTTCACACCCGGCTTGGAATCCATCCGCGCACTGTCACCCGAAGACCCCGGATACTTGCCCACCCAGAACTGAGGAATGGCCGCACCAGCTTCCATGAAGGCGGGATGCAGGACGAACCCCGCCAAGGGCTGATCAGCCACCCACCACGCGCGCTTACCCGCGTTCGGACCGGCAGCGATAGCCCCCGCCTTGACATAAAAGGCGGGGATTTTGACCATGGCCTGCCCGTCAATCGTGACGTCCTGAATGGCGCCATAGATCGGGTGCGAGCTGAAAAACGCCGCATCGGTGACTTTCGCCACGCCGTTTTCATCAATCCGCGACCACGTCCCCGAACCACCACCGGGCGTAAGCAGGGCGATGCCGATCACGTTGGCAAATTGCGCCTTGGTCGTAAACTTCACCTCAGGCGACCACTCAGACCAACCCGTCACCGAACCTTGCTGACGCATCTGGGCGTAATAAGTCGACTGCCCCGCCAGCAACTTCGCCGCCAACACCACCACCGACAGCTTGTTTGTAACATCGGTGCCGCTATCCCATACCGGGGCGGCGTAGGTGCCCCCCTGCGAGCGAATGCGCCACTGAGAGGCCGAATGCGTCTGCGCCGAACCCACCACAGCAAACGCTGAACAGGACAATGTAGGTTGCTCGGGCACGTCCACCGCATTCGCCGCCGGCCCGGTCATGGTCGGAACCACCACATAGGCATACGTCACGGCGGTGGTGAAGTACCCGGCCGCTGACCAGTCCGACCACAAGCCACCGACGTCCATCACCCGCGAGCGCCAGTAATGCACTTTGTTGGCCACCAACACACCCGCCGGGACCGAGTATGACAGCGCTGGCGGCAGCGGCCCGGTGTCGAGCAGAATTTGCGCGAAGGTGCCGACTGTCGCCAGCTGGAACTGCACAGCGCCCTGCGGGCTACCGACCGGACTGAAGTAGCCCGCAATCGACAACGTGGGACGCTCGGGCACGCTGGTCAATGCATTGGCAGGCGTGCTAGTGACTGGTGCGGCCGGGCGCTGGTCCGGGTTGACAAAGCCACCCAGGCCGGTCGGACTGCCCAGGGCCACCATGTGCTGCACGTTCATCGGTTCGCCGGAATAATCCATGCGCAGCGAACCCTCACCGCGCATCGGCAACACGTACTCATAGTCCGCGAAACCCGGCGGAATATCGCCGCCGGTACGGCGCAGCGACCATCCGGTGGCCTTCCAAGTCGGCTGATAGGCATCACGGTAATACAGCGTGGCCACCCCCGAATTCAACGAGCGGCGAATGACCAGCGCGCCGCCCTCGGCATCGGTGCCAATGTTGATAATTCGGGTCAGGTACATATCGCCCGGCACCACGGTCGCCGCCGACGCACCTTGAACGGTCATGGTGGACCGCGCCAGCACCGCCGACGTCCCCCATGCCTGCGCCAGATTCGCGGTCAGACGCACCCGCGTACCCGACAAAATCGCCGCGATTTGCACCATGATCGTCAGCGGGGTGACCGCGCCATTGCCATCGACAGCAGTCGGATCGGTCAGCAAATAATACTCGCCGACCTTGAGTTTGCTGGTATCGGCCACGTCCAGCGAGTCATCGTTTTTGACGCCCTGAATCACACTGATGGGCGCCAGATCGATCAGGGTATAGGCAGGGTCAAACAGTTCGAACAGGATGGCGTTACCGCCATAGGTCCAGCCCAAACCCACCGCCTTGCGCACCGACACCGCGCTGGACGCTTCCAACCCGTCGATCCGCTCCCCCAGCTGGGCGGCCTTGGTGTCGACCTTTTGAATCGAGTTGTCCAGCGCTACATCGTTGTTCAGTAACGTCTGGTTGATCGGGTTCCAAGTGTCGGGATGGCCCACGCTGTTGACGGTCAGCTCGGGCAGCGTTCTGGAAAGAACCGGGTTGTCAATTGGATTCAACGGCATGCTGCGCGTCCTCAGTATTCCAGGGTCAAAATGATTTCAAGCTCGGTGAAGTCTTCGAACTCTTTGGGCTTCATCACCCGGCGCGCCACCAGCGTGCCGCTGGCAGTGAACACCGCCATTTCAGTGACCCGCCGCGTACCGGCCAGCGCGCCAGTCAGTACGCCCGTTACGGTAACGTTCACGCCGTTGACGACGCCCACCACCGGAATGCGCGCAAACTCGGCCCCCAGTGCAGTGTCTTCATCCGGCGAGGCGGGTTTTTCACTCGTACCAAAGGCCATGAACGCGATGGGCGAAATGGCCGCGCCGGTCGCGGCGCTCAGCGCCACCTGACGGCGGTAGGCTGTAAAAATGGGTGTAGCGATTGGATTGCTCATAGCGGAACCTCAGTAACGACACCGTTTCGTTTCACGCGCATCAGCACGCTGCACTTCAGGCCGTTATTGCCCATTGCAAAGCCCATTCGATGGGTGATTTTTTGTCGAAGCGTGCCGTGGCTGTTATCCAGCGCCACGCCGGTCAGGCGTAGTCCGTTCAAGGGCCGCCCATCCAGCGGCCAGCCATCGAGCAGCAAAGGCGCCGTGCCGCCGCTCAGCGTCCAACTGCCATCCAGGGTGCGCCGTGCCAATGGCTGATAACGCTGCTTGCCCTGCAAGCGAGCCCGCACACGTACGGCCAATGACTTCAGCGTGACACCCGCCGAAAACCGGGCCTCCACGGCGGCGATCAAGGCCACCAGCTGGCTGCGTTCTGGTGCGAATGACTCGGCCACTTTGCGGATTTTCTGCTGATCGGCGTGCGTCCAAATGCCATCTGCCGCGTTAAGGCGGATGGCATATTCCGCCCAGTGATTCAGCGCAGAACGCCGCACCAATTCGCCACTGGCTGGACTCCCGGGCACAACCAGCACCACCGAGCCATCCAGTCGCCAACTGCCGTCGAGCACATGGCCGCCAGCGGCCTTCCATTCCTGCAGGTACTTGGCTTGCTCGATCAGCTCCATGACCGGATAACCAAACGCCGCCAGGGCCTGCTTGATTGCCCAGGGCGTGCCACGCTTGCGATGCCATTCGATGGCCCCACGAATCAGCTCGCGGCGCCGTTCGTCGCTGTCGGCCAGCTCCCAAAAGTCCACCGACAACGACCACGCCAAGTGCGGCAGAAACTCAGCCGGACAGATGTCCGCATTCCACAGGGTGCGGATCACATCCGGGTTTAACTGCCGGACGTTGCCGGCTTCAGCCAGCCCCCGCTCCAGCGGCGTGCTATTGCTGGGCAGCAGATCCGCCGGACTAGACATAATCCACCACCGGTTCCAGCACGATGCCGGTGCAATACGAGGCGCCCTGCGTCATCGCATCGATGTCCTGCGTCGGGCTCAACAGCTCGACATCAGACACTCCAGGAAGCCCCAAGGCCGCAATCACCATGCTGGCCCGGATCGGCGTATTGATCTTGTGTTGTGCGACCGCATACGCCTCAGCCGCCGCCTGCGCGGCGTCCATGATCGGGCCATAGGCCGCCCCGCTGGCAAAGTGCAGCCGGGCGTGCAGCTGCCAAGGAATCGACTGCGCCGGCTCGACCAGCACCGTGTCATTCAGCGGCCGCACGTCCTCGGCATTCAGCACAGCGCGCACCGCGCCCAACACGTCGGCCGTGGGCACGCCATCACCGACGCGACTCAGCACCGTGACGCGCACCACGCCGGGCGTCGGCCGATCCACCCAAACATCGCGGACGTCTTCATGGGCGCTCAGCGCGTGATATTTGTAGGCCTGACGCGGCCCCGCCGTGCTGAAGCCATACGGCGCCAGACGGCCACGCTCGCGAAACGCATCGTCCTGCTCACCCTCCAGACGTTGCGCACCCAGCAGCGCCAGAACGCCGTCCAGATCGTTTCTGGTGGACGAGGCCAGCAGCACGGCGCGGGCGGCGGCATTGATCCGTGCGCGCAGCGTGACGACCTCATAGGCGAACAGCTCAAATTCCTTGACCACCGGATCGGACTCAAGCGCCGCGCTCCACTGATCCCCCATCGCCTCCCGAAACCGCGCCAGAATCGTTTGATACTGGTCTTCAAAATCGAGGGTTTCGATCACGTCCGGCACGGGCAACTTGGACAGATCCAACAGGTTCATACGCTGACCTCCTTCACAAAGCTTTCGCCCAAGTAATCGCCGGTCAGCCGCAGACCAATTTTTCCGTCGAGCACAGAAACGACAGTGACCTGCTGCAGCTTCACGCGGGGCTCCCAACGGCCCACGGCGCGGATGGCTTCGGCCTGCACGGCCCCCTTCCAACCGGCGTTAACCGGAAGGTCGACATAACGGCGAATCGCGCTGCCGTACTCCGGGCGCATCCGCCGATCACCCAGCGGGGTGGTCAAAATGTCGTCGATGGACTGCAGCACATGCGCCAGACCCGACAGCGGCAGGCCGGTGCGTCGATCCATGCCGATCATCTAATTCACTCCGTGACCAGTTCGAAGCTGCTGCGCGTGCGCAGGAAGGTCAGCAATTCCGGGTCCGTGGCTTCCACCACGCCGCCCACGACTTGAACGGTGCGCTTGTTGGGCAGAATCAAGGTGCGCGAGGTGAATTCCTTGTCGCGAAAAACCGGACGCTTTACCGGCTCCACCGACGCGCCCGGCGCGTCGACCCGATCGGTTACTACGGCCGCGACATCAAGTACTGAATCGGGAGTAACTTTCTTCGCCATCACAGCTGTCATGGGCTTTTCTCCAGGCATAAAAAAACCCGCACTGAGCGGGCCATGGATGATTGGGTTTAATGCTTATGGTTCGGCGTGTTGCCGGCGGTATCGATGATTGATCCGCCTCCGTGTATGTCGCCCGTTACGCGTAACGAGCCGACAATCTCAACCTCACCCACCAACTTGATCGCCGCCGACTCCACCGTCACGGCGCTATCCGTTACGGTAACGGTCGAATCACCGACCTTAATCGTCACGGTGCCGGTGGGCAGCGTGATGGCGTAGCTTTTGGCATGCCAGTCGTAGACCAGCGACCCGCCATCGTCAAAACGCCACACCTCGACATGGTCGCGGTTATCCGCCTGCGCCCCGGCCTCGCTGTACAAGCCAGGCTTGAAGGTGCCCAGGGCGGGGACGCCGCTCGGACACTCCAGCGAACCTTGCTCGCCAATGCTCGGCGCTCGCCAGTGCCGGGCCTTGCCGGCTCCCTGGCTGTGCCAGCGCACCCAAGGACTGATCCAGCCTCGCGACTCAATCCGCACCTTGGCGTTTTGCAGGTCCACGTCCACCACCTTGCCAGGGATGATCATGGCGGCCAGCATGCGGTCATGCTCACCCGTCACCCCGCGACTCATGGCACCCCCGCGACGACGTCGACAGAATTCGAACCGAAGTCGATATCCAAATGGGTTGGTTGATCATCCGGCCACGGCCATTCCTCCTCACCCAGGGTGATGTCCTGGTTCCACTCCACGAGCCAGACGGTGTAACCATCCAACTCCGGTTTGGTCCAGTCCTGTATGGCTTGAACGAACACCGTAGGCCCGACGTTGTCGATACCCCAGTACTGGCCGCGTAACAGGACGGCCAGTTGAGTGGCCAGTTGCACAGCCTGTCGATGGTGATCGTCCTTGATTGCATCGACGACAATCCGCGCTTCGAACTTGCAGGTCAGCACTGTTTCACCGGTACCAGGATCGGCGCCGGGTTCCGCTTCCGCCAATTCGAGAAACACAGCTGGCAGATGGATCGCCGGAGCGCGACCTTCTAATACAGGCCAGAACCCAACCATTTGCACACCCGGAAGATGATCCAGCAGGTATTGCTCGACGGTGCCAAAAAGCTGTTCGAGGCTAAAAGGTTCATCAGACACGAGCGGTCCCCTTCAGGTACTTTTGCAGTTCAAAGTTGAGCTCTTGTTTAAGCACTTCCAACAAGCGCTCATCCGCACGGCGAACCCAAGCCTCGAAATGAGGGCGAGCCTGTTCCAGCGAAATCTTGGCCTTAGCCAGTGGAAAGCGGTTGTCGTTTTCTTCGACAAAGCCTGAGCGGCGTCGGCCCTGTTCGGTGTCCGGATAATCATCCGTGGAAAAGTGCTTGCTCGAGGTGCGAATCCAGATATCGGCTTTGCTCCCGTACACTTTTTTGAAGAACGCCCCCTGGAAGCGACGGCCAGCCACTGAAACACCACCAGTGCCTTGGCGCGGCCTGCCGGCGCGACTGGCCTCAATGGCGTTGAGGCCGAACCACAACTTGCCGCGCATCGTGCCGCTGCTCACCGGGTAGGCCCGCAGGCGCTGCCGAACGGCGCCAATGGCAATCCGCTGCTGCCGGCCGACAGCCCTGGCGATATGGGTGCGCAGCCACCTCAAGGTTTTATTGATTGCCCGTCGCTGCGCCGCCGCCGCGGCTTTCGGTACCAACTTCGCGAAGTCCTGAAAGGCATGAAGATCTGCTGTCGACGACTGGATAGTGAGCATCCCGCTGTTACGCTTTAGCTCCTTGTAGCTGCCGACACTCATGGGCGTTTCCTCAGGATCAATGCCACCAGGCCGTCGCCGCTGGGTTCCAGTTGCAACAGGTCGTAATCACCCCCGCCATCCAGCTCGGGCAGATCGACGCTGACCAGCAGGCCCTTGCTCAAGCCCTGGGAATCGCTCACGCGAATCTCAAAGCGGGGCTCGCGCAAGTTGGTATTGAGTTTGCCGATCTTCGGTTGCAGCCAGGGCGCGGCGAACATGCCAAGCACTGGTTCCGGCCGACCTTCGATACGGGCGGTGTCGCCCAGGGTTTCGAACACCACCGCGTCGAGGTCTGCGACCAGATCACGGAAGGCCACGGTTAGAGCTCCAGGAGAATCTGCGCGCGCGGTCGAGTGCACAGGTGCAGCGGGTTGGACTGGGCCTCACCGGCCATGCCTTTGTTGAAGGGCAGTGGCTCGATCATGCTGTAGTAAGGAATGCCCTGGGTGTTGACCGTTTCCATGTAATCGGCCGGAGCGAACACCGAGATGTACAGGTCGGGCACGCCTTCAGGGATCAATAGCGCCTTGTCGTCGTGGACGAACGACACACCAGCCACTTTGCCACGGTAGCGCTCCCAGACAATGCCGCCGAACTCAAAGCTTTCGCGGGCATCACCGCGCAACGCCGCCGCTTGCTGGCTGTTGAGGTAGGTTTCTTTGATCGAGTCATGGACGATCAGCTTGTTCCAGAAGTTCTTGCCGCAGAAGGCACGTGAGCCGGTACTGGTCACACTGCCCAACGCATCTTCCTGCATGTCCAGCGCTTCGCCGCATTTGACTCGCAGCTCTGTGTTCTGGTCGGCCAGGCCCATGGGCAGTTTCTGACGCTGCACACCGAAAGCTGCGTAGATGTCCAACAGTGGGGTCTGGCCATCGGCATCAAGGATCAGACCATTGAGCGCCCCCATACGCTGGAACTCGTGAGTCGCATCCAGCTGACGGCGAGCTTTGGCCAGACGGGCGTTGACCACGTCCTGTACCGCCTGCAATTCGGTGCGGGTACCGAAGGCACGAATACCCTGGATCTCGTCGGCCTTGATGGTGAAGCGTTCTGGCAAGTGGACGGTGTTGAATGGAATCAGGTTGCGCTTACTGGCTCCGACCACCAGGCCAGAACTGCCGCGCTCGCCGGCAGGCACCAGGGCCAGGGTGTCGCCGTCCTTTTCAATCTGTACGGTGAGGGTGGTGACGCCCTCTTCGCGGAACAGACCCAGTGCGCTGATGCGCCCCGGCAGATAGGGTTGTTCGTTGAGTGCAGCGGTGAGTGCGGTAACGGTAAACGCTTCGTCGTCAAAAATGGCGATATCGGCCATGGGTACTCTCCAGAAATGCAAAACCCCGCTCAAGGCGGGGTATATAAAGGTGGCTGAGCGTCTTAGCGGACGATCAGAAAGTGGGCAGCCAAGGCCTTTTCAGCATCAAGGTCGAGGCCGGTCAGGTGGGCTTCGCTGATCTCCGCCATGCGCACGACTGCACGGCCACGGCGTACAACGTCCGATTCGCCCAAGGGACCGAAGAGAATCGCCACGGCGGTTTCGCTGCCGTCTTCGGCCGTCGGCGAGTACGGTGCGAATTCACCGGTAGCCGTCACCAGGCCGAGAATTTGTCCCGGGTCCAGTGCGGGCCCCGCCGCTACGTTGATCGATTCGCGCGAGATGTTCCCTGCCCCTTCGGACAGCAGAAACTCACCGGCGTGGATCGGTTCTTTTTTGATGGTCATGGTCTTGCTCCTTTCGCGCCGCGCGCAATTCCAGATTGAGCAGCTTGTCGAGCGGCCCAGATCGAGGTGGGATCAGGTTGCTTGGCCAGCACCTTCGGCGCTGGGTCATTGTCCAACGGCAGGCTGTTGTCGATTTCAAACCCCTTGCCGCTACCAACGATTTTGTCGAACAGGCGCGCCCTCACCGCCGCCGCATCCAAACCAGCAGCGACGTACTCGGCACTGAATTCCGGCAAGCGGGCCGCGACGCAAAGATCATTCACCGCCTTGGCCCGGGTCAGACCCGCCAGAACAATCTCTTCGCTTTCGAGCTGGGTCGAGTTGAGTAACGGCGTGACCAGGTTGCTGATCCCCGCCTCGGCGCAGCGCTGGGTGATCAGCAACGCCAGTTTGGTCGAGTCGACCACCGGCGGCGTTTGGGGTGGTTCGACCGGCTCCAAATCCGGATCCGGCTCGGGTGCTTCATCGAGTTGGGCCAGCAGTTCAGCTGGTGCGTGCTGGTATCGCTGCAGCACACCGCCCTGGCCGAGGCAGGCTTTGACCTTGACCCCGTCGCCGACTTCATCGGCCAAGCCCAGGGCCACCGCTTCATTCGCGGTCAGCCAGGTTTCAGCGGCAACCAACCGGCGCAACTCGACCTCATCAATGTCCGGCGCCTTCGCCTTGTAGGCCGCGATGATCGCTTCCATGGTCTGGTCGAGTACGTCGGCCACCTTGCGGAAGTCTTCGGCGTCGCCTGCTGCGTAGGTCCACGGGTTGTGGATCATCAACATGGCGTTGGAGGCGATCACCACCCGGTACGCGCCGCATACCGCGACGCTGGCCGCACTGGCCGCCAGTGCATCAATGCGGCCAGTACAGCGCTCGCCCAGCCGCGACAGGGCGTTGTGCATGGCCAGACCGTCGAACAGGTCACCGCCGATGCTGTTGAAGGCGGCGACCACCGGTGAGACGCCATCATCCATGGCGCGCAGGTCCTGCACGAACTGGTTGGCAGTGATGCCCCAGGCGCCGATCTCGCCGTAAACGAACACCTCGATCACTCGTTCGGCGGCTTCGCCATTGGCTTGCAGCGCGTACCAGGTTTTGTCCTCCACCTGCACACGCTGCCCGGCTCGGTTGTAAATGCGCGGGCGCGTTTTTTTACTCATGGTTGTTCCTTGTCGTCGAGGGTTACGACGGCGTCGAGAGTGTTGTAGTTGAGGCCAAGGGTCGTGGCTCTGGCCAGGTCCGCCGCGTTTTCCGCGTCGACCGTTTCCGCGTCGTAGCCGGTGCGTAGAACCATTTCACTGCGAGAGGCGAAGCCCGCTTGCACTTCCATCCGCCGGGCCTGAACGTCCTGCACTGGTTGGATATAGGCCCAGCCTTGCGGCACCCAGCGGGTACGCAGGTATTCACGGCGGCGCGGGGCGTAGTCCGCCAACACCAGGGCGCCCGACAATACCGCCATGTCCATCCAGGCCGCCCGGACCGGGCGGCAGAGCTGGTGCACGTAGACTCCGAATTGCAGCTGTTCCAGCCTGCGCCGAAACTCGTTGAGCACCACACGCAGCGCCCGATCGTTAATCTCGCGCATGTCGCCGGTGAGAATCTCGTAGGGCGTGCCGGTTCCCGCCGCTGCAGCCATCAGCTGCTGTCGCATGAAGTCCGGATAGTTGTTGCCCGCATCCGGTGGCTTGGAGAACTCGACCTCTTCACCAGGTCCGAGCTCCTGCATGGTGCCGGGCTCCAGCGCGACCATTGGCGTGAAGCCGTCGCGATCAAGACTCAGTGGCTGGCCCGTGACCGGATCCCTCGGCACAGGCCCGGAGTCCGGAGTCGGCCGACTGATGAAGCCGGCGAACAGGTTAGCCACCTCTTGGCGGAACAGCACCGCATCATCGTAGTTATCCAGACTGCGCAAGCGTTTGAGCACCGGTGACAATCGCGGCACGCCGCGCAGCTGGCCAGGCTCGACTGGCTCGAAGATGTGCAATACCTGCGAGGCCGGCACCCGCACCAACTGGTTGTAACCGGCGTTCAGTGATGTTGCATCGCGCGGGTGCGACAGGTACATCCAGTACGCCACGCGCTTACCACCTGGGGTGAACTCGATCCCGGCGCGGATGATGTTGCCGTTTTTGGTGCTTTCGAACTTGTCATGCGGCACAAACTCCGGGGCCAGTATCTGAAGCTGCAGCGGAACCGCGAGGCCTTCATCTAGGCTGCGCGGTCGTAACCGCACAAAGCATTCACCCGAGGTTTCGACAGTGCGGGCAACCAGCGCCTGCTGACCGTTGAAGTCGGTGCGCTCATCAGCGTCCGACTCATCGACCCAGTCATCCCAAAGCTCCTGCAGCAATTTGCGCAGGGCGTCGTCGTCGGTTTTCGGCCTCGGTGTGATACCGCTGCCGATCAGGTTGCTGACGCGCTTGTCGATCACATTGAAGGCATACGGGTCATTGCGAACCGCCGCCCGGGAGCGCGATCGCAGATTGCGCAGTGCCGGGGTATTGATGCTGTTGATTCCGTTGTCGGGAGCATCCCAGCCAGTGGATCGGCGGCCCTCTCCGGCGCCTTCGTAACTGGCCTTGATGTTCGACGGCAACACGAATCCGTTACGGGTCAACGTCGGATAGTGGCGGCCCATTAGAGTCCCTTGCCCCCGTGGTACAGCCTGACCACACGCGAGCGCGGCCCGGCAGCATTGATCAGCGACGAGCGGATTTCCTCACGAGCTTTGAGTAGCTCGTCGACGGTGCGGTATTCCACGGTACGGTCGGTGTAGCGCACGGTTTTCTCACCGCGAGCTATGGCCGCCTCAACCGCGTCGAGGTGCTTTTGAGTGAATGACATATCAGCGTCTCTTCAGGTAGCCACTAGTTGAGCTGCGGCGTTGAGGTGGGGCTGCGGGTCGCGATGGCACAACCGGTGCAGCAACGTTCTGCGGAACCGGTTGCGATACAGCCACGGGAGTGGCCTGACCGACATTGCTGACACGTTCGCCCTGAACAGGCTTGATGCCCTGCGCATCGTCGAACAACCCCGACTGCGCCAAGGACTGACGCACCCGCTCCCAGTCGTGTTCCTTGTAACGATTGAGGCCCAGGTAATGGGCCATGGCCAGGCAGTACACCATCAGGTCGAGCGCTTCGTTGCGTTCGGCCTTGCCCTTGACCCATTCGATCCGCTTGTGGCCGCGCACGTAGCGCGCGATCTTGCGCTCCGCTACGCACTGATCGAAGAAGTCGTCTGGCAGGTCATTGGCAAAGTGCAATGCACCTGGTCCCGACTCGAACGGATAGCGGTTGTAAATCCAGTCCTTCGCCGTGTCGGTACCGACAAACCACAGCTCGGCGCCGTTGCGTTCGGTCTGCCCTTTCCAGGTCACGTCGACCATCGAAGGACGCTGAGCAATCACTGGTCTTCCGGGCTTGCTCGCCCCCTTGATGGCGAACACGTTTCGCCAACGGCGAACGCGGCAAAACTGGTAGACCTCGTCGGTGTGGTGACCGCCGGAGTCGACAGCTGTCGCGAGAATGCCAAGGCCGACACCGCACGGATGGCGATATTTAGCCTTGAGCAATTCATCCAACGCGGCCCAAGTACGTTCGTCAGCGGGATCACCGGCGACGATCTGAAAGTCGACGACCCAACGTTCCATACCGACACCCCAACCCATCGCCATAAACTCCAGGCGGTTGGCCTGAACGTCGACCGCGCCAGTGACCATCAGCACGGCGGACGGCAGCGAACCGAGGGCGAAGCCTTCCAAGCGCGCCCGGGCTCTCAACGTATCGGCCTTGGTTTGCTCTTGCGCGCTGTCCCAGACCTTCGCCAGGCGGGTGTTGTAGAACACCTGCATCGGTTCGAGGTCGCCTTTGGCCTGGGCCTTCTTGGCCTTTTCGAACTGCTTGGCCAGCGACTTCCAGTCCATCCAGCCAAGCGGCGAATACAGGGCATTGAGGTGGAAGCCGACTGTCTCGCCATCACCCTCGGCATGGGCACGCCACTCGCCCTTGGCGAGCATTTCACCTTTGTGGTATTCGTCGATCAGCACGTCGCACTCAGGCCCGGCGCACTCGTAGTGCACCACGCTGAAGTCCTTCGAGTAATGCAGTCGCTCCCATTCGAGGATTTGCATGTGCCCGCAGGTCGGACATGGCACGTAGTAGTAACGTTGGTCGCTGCCCTCGAACAGATCGGAGATCCGCGACGCACCCTTGATCGTCGGCGAACTGGAGAAGTAAAACTTCGCATTGCGGCCGAACGTACTACCCCGCGTTTCCGCGAGCTCAATGGGGTCGCCCTCTTCGCCGATATCCACTTCCCAGCGGTCAATCTCATCGCCGTAAACGTAGCGCGCCGACAGCTCCGACAGGTTGGCTGCCGAGCCCGCCGTGGTGACGTACAACGAACCACCCTCGAACTCTTTGGTGTCCATGGTGTTGCGCGAATCTCGCGAGCGGCTGGATGCTACCCGTTCACGCAGTACCGGGGTGGCCTTGATGGTCTTGCCGATCCGCGAAGACACCCGCTTGGCCAGGCCCAGGCTCGGCAACAAGGTCAGGATGTTGGATGGCGCCATGTGGATCAGGCCGCCGATCCAGTTCAAAGCGATCTGCGTTTTCATCAGCTGCGAGGCCACCATGGTGACTACGCGCTTGCAGGGGTGAGCCGGCGACAAACAGCGCATCGGCTCGCGGGCATACGGTGTTCGTGAGGTGCGGTACTGGCCGGGCTCGGCGGCGCCGGTGTCACGCGGAATGCGCATGTACTCGTCGGCCCACTCATCGACCCAGACGTCAGGGTCCGGATGCAGCCCACGAAAATACGCCTCCCGATACACCTCTGCACCGTTAGGGATTTCCGTGGGCATGGGATTAACTCGTGGTCAGGGCGTGTTCAAGATCCGCCGAGGACAAGCGCTCTGCATCCTCAAGCGAGCGACGGATAGCCGCCGTCAGGTGCTTTTCGATTTGCCAGGGATCGGACATAACAGCGAGCTCCGGCGCGAGTTGTGGTGGCATGCCCAGCAGCTGGTCACGCAACAGACGGCCCGCGTTGAACGCGCCCGTTTCCACTGCGACGCGTTCGACCAGGGTGCCCTGCTGTTTGTGAAAGTTGGCTTGCTCTTGGAGGGCTAGGTAGTGCTCCCGCAGAGCCCGGGATTTCTGAAAGTCCACCGGCTGGCCTACTTGCGGCACCGCAGGTTCTTCGGCGGCGATTTGAGCTTCCCGCTGAAGGCGAAGCCGGTCGTGTCGCTCGGCGACGGCCGCTTTGCTTGGATCGGCAGACTCAGCCAACAACGCTTCGGTGGCTTCGAGGTCAATCTTGCCATCGTCAGTCAGCACCAACCGATCCTGATTAGCCAACTTGGAAACGTAGGATTTGGCCCAGCCACGCCGTGCGGCAAACTCCGTTTTGCTGATTACAGTCATGAAGAAATGTCCTGTTCACCTAATGAATACGGGGAGTTCACCTGTTCACCCCAGTTCACTAAGCTGGTGAACTGTCCGCTAACACTTTCCCGCGGGTTTGCGACCCCGTACCCACTGAATATTCCCAGGGTCCCCGGCGATTTTCGGCGCCCCGGAACGGTGCATCGTCCCTGCGCCTCACCGGCGGAAGCGCTTCGCTGACACCCGAGCGCGTGAAGGCCCAGGGTTCGCAAAGCCGAGTACTTACGCAAACTCCCGCAGCGCCTCTTGCAGGCGCCTGGCTTTGACAATGGCTTCAGCATTGCTTTCGCGCTCAGCCTCAACCGACAGGGCTACCTCTTCGATACGGCCAGCCAACGCCTTCATGCGCTTGCTGAACTCGTCCGAAAGAATCACCACCTCACCAGACAGTGCCGCCAGCACATCCAATGCACCCTCAGGCTTCTTGATCGAAACAACGGTCTGCTTGGCTACCTGAGTCACGACTTGCTCCTTCTTTGGTTTTGGGGTGGCTGCATCACGCTGAAACTTTCCGGCTACTGGCTCCCGGATAAGACCCGCGTCTTTGAGCTCGCCAAGAGCGCGGCGTATTGCAGCGGCTGTAGCACCAGTGGCTTTTGCTGCCTGAACGGCACCGTGGATAGCGGAAACGCTCCAGCTCGTTTGGATCGGTACGTAACCAAAGACTTTTTGAGCAATAGAAGATTGCCCTGCAAGCATCTGCTGCTGCCTGGATTCATTCATGTCTGAAGACCTGCTTAACGAGTGGGTGTGTGCTATTCAGAGCGATTCGATTGAGAGGCTGCTTCGCATACGCCCAGCCGCTTGGCGGCCCAGCGTTCGTACAAGCCAATGGCGACGTCCGCACCGGCCATCGCCGTCAAACAGCCCAAGGCGCCTGCCGTCCAAATCGACATGCCGGCGGCGATCATCAGCATCATCGCCGACACACCACAGACAATGCAGGCGCCGGACCGCAGCGCCAAACGGCGCAACAGCACCCAACCGCGCGCACCGTCTTTGTCGGCCCGCCACATCTCACCCGAAACGCCACCGACCAAAGCCAGGACGATTACTAACCAGATCGGCATCTCTGCCAGCGCTTGTTGCTCGTTTGTCATGGTGTGCCTCAAAAGGAAAGCTAAGCACTGGAAAAAGAAAACCCCGCCGGGGTGGGCAGGGTTTTCAATGTCCCGGTCAGAGCCGGGGCGGGTGCACAGCACGTGCTCGGGGAGCGCCAAGGCGCAAATTTCATATCGTGGGCACTTTTTACCCCCCTCCGGAAAAACCGAAAAGGGGTGATTTTCGGTAGGTCAGCAAACGACATGAATACGACCACAATACGACCACAATACGACAAAGCACCCCGACGAACGGTAGTTAGTAGGCCCGAGCACGCTTGCTTGTTGATGCTCGGGTTAGGTTGGTATCAAGCGCACCACTGCGTCGATCGAGTCCCCGGGTTGTAGCGCTGCGAACCGTGAGGATGAGTTGCACCTGCTGATGCAGACGATGAACCCAGTTTCTGTAAGTCCGGTCCGCATCCTCGGCGAGCTGTAGCAAGCGCATTTGTTCACGCACCGTCATCGGCGGCTGGACCAGGTAACGATTGCGAGCCAGTAACGCCAACTGAGCGCCCTTCTCCGATTGGCGTTCAAGTTGTGCAACTGCGGCGGCGACTTCGCTACTGGCGTGATCCATACCACCACCGGCCGACATCATGAGATCCCGAGATCCAGGCGTGCCACGTGGAGCGCATCCCCCGTATTGCATGATTGTCGCCATCGGACTTCCCAAACCACCACCGTCGCCAACCTGGCAGTGCTGGGTGCCCCAATGCTGCATCAATGCTTCCATTTCCTCGATCATCGCCCTTCCCCCCGAAAAACCGAACCCAACACAGAAAACCAGCAACCCAACACAAACCCAACACAAATAAATCTCTTTAAAATCAATGCTTTTAATAACTTTGAGTTAGGTGTGTTGGGTTTGTTGGGTTTTTCTGTCCTCGCATAAGAAAAAAATCTACCCATCGCTTTCAATGCAAATAACGTCACGCATGCGCGCACGCGACGCCAAACCCAACACACCCAACACAACGGACGAAAACCCGCGAAAATAAAGGCCTGCAACTGTGTTGGGTAGCCAAAACCAACCCGACACACACCCGACACACCCAACACACTTTTAGGCGTAGTCATGCGGCAGCCGCCTTGATGTGGTCCCAGCTGTCCACATTCCAGCCTGCAAGTTTCGCCTTGGCCCGCCACGCGACGACCATCGCGCCCAGCACGGCCGACTTCAGTGATGGGGGCGGGGAAGCATCCTGGTCAACGGGAAAGAAGAACGCACCAAACTTGCGATTACTCCCATCTGTCCACGGTATCGAACGAGTTTTTTCCACCTCGGAGTTGATGAACAGCGAGAACTTCGTCTGACTCATCACGTGTTCCTTGTTGCGCTGACACCACTCCAGGAACAGCGAGTAAAGGTCAGTGGAAAGACACGGTCCCCAAAGCCCCTGACCCAACTCACTGTATTTCCACAGGTGCAAGAACGTCTGCCAACCGGCCCGACTCAAGGCCACCAGCCGCTCACGGGCATCAGTTGATGGCGGGCGTGTTCGCTGATTGAAGTCGCCCAAATCAACCGATAATAGCCAGCCGTAAAGGGCCGCAACGCCACCCTGCTCCAATTCCTGGCCAATGGCTTTCTGGCGATCGACCGGTAAAGTCTCCAAGGGCCAAACCACCAGCATTCGCCGGTCGCTATCACTGATCGGCCACGGCATGATCTCGTTACTGAGGAAAACCGCGTTCATATGGTTAGATTCCTCCCAGCCATTGATGAACTTGGATTCCATCCGCACCGTTTTGCCGGTGACAAGGTGCTTGATCTTGCCCACCTGGTTGTAGCGCTGATCTCGACTCACAACCTCTTCGAAAACAGCCCACAATTTACGGCTTTGCCAGGCGTTGAAATTGCTTTCCAGCTGGGTCTGTCCAACTGTTGCAGCGTACTGACCGTAAAGCCTGCCCAAGGTATCGGCGAAAAACAGACTCTTACCTGAACCCTCCATGCTGGAATGCATCAGCACTGCGGTATCCATCTTGGCACCCAGGTGCTGCAGCGGATATGCCAGCCAGCGAGTCAACCAGAGCGCCGCATTTTCATCGTGGTTGCACAGGAACGAAATCAGCCACCGCAAGTTGGCACAAGCAGCATCGTCCCTGACCGGTTCCAGCGGCAGCCCATCAAAGGTATTGATGTACACCGTCGGATCCTTGGTCATGGTCGGGTCAAACACGATGTGGTCCACATCCACGGTGCGGCGTTCGCTACTGTTCAGCCACAGCGCGTAAGCGTCACCCAAGGCCATTTTTACCGCGCCTTCCGCTACACGCCGTTTCTTTTCCCGGTCCCATACGTCCTTGGTTCCGTCGATGTACACATAGCGCTCGGTAGGTGGCATGCCCAAGGCCCCACCTTTTTTGCCCGACATGCGTCGCGTCTGCTCAATGTCACGGACGTGCTCATCAGAGATCAACCGCTTGCCCGTCTCATCCAACCAGGCTTTGGCCAGCGGCTTGCCGACCCGTGCTTCGAACGCTGACTTTTTCATTACCCGCGACTGGTCGCAGTCCCACACGTGCGTGGTCCCCTCGACTAGGGCGAAACGACGAAGCAAGAGGTCAAGTGTCATAACCTCCCCCGCCCCCCCGTCAGGCGTAGGAGCGGCCTCGCTTTGGGGGCTGGCGGCCAGCTGGTGCGGCCCGCTCGTATCACCGGATGGGGGCGGGGGAAAATCACGCGGATCAGGCTTCGCTGAATGCTGCATACCCAGCATCCGCGCAGCGTCCTTCACCGCCTTCGACTGATCACCGCCGTGCTCGAGCAAACAGAACACCTCGAACGCATCGTTCTGATGCCCGTTCGCGAGCGGATCAGCCCCGTGGTGAGAATAAACCTTGCCGTCGCTGATCGTGACACCCGGCATCCCGGTGCTACTGTGCGGATACAGCCACTTACTGCCGCGCTTGATGTAGTCGTGCGCCCGCAACAGCTCTTCAACGTCGTGGCTGCGATTAAATTCATCGATAACAGACGGCTTGCCTGCGGCAGGCGGTGGACGTTTGATGACTTTCGCCGGAGGCGTCTTCGGCTTGGGTGCCCACGGGCACGCGGCCTCGGCATCGCGCTTGAAGATGTCCCAATGGTTCCAGATCTTCAGCAGCTCGGGCGCAAGCACCGGCAGGCCATCGACAGAGCTTGGCGGTGTGCGCCAGGTGTAAGGTTTGCCGGTGCCTGGGTGAATCGATGGCGGCAATACGTCTTGCACCAGTCCGCCCCGCAATTCGAACACGGTGATGCGCTGATATTCATCAGCCTCGGCACGCGCCTCGGCTTCACCTACCGCATCACCAGCGTCCTTTGCAGCTTTGGCCTTCGCGGTCAAAGCCTTGTGGATCGAACCATCAGGGTCTTTTTCATTGGGCCACGCAAGTGCAACCCGACTCAACTCAACACCATCAGGAGCGCGGAACATAATGCGGAAGCGCGCCGGGTTGCCAACTACAGTCGGAAACACCAGAGCCATTGCATCAAGGTCGATTTCCAGCAGGTCATACAGCACACGTCGAGTCCACTGAACATCATCAACATCCAGAGAACAGATCCTGCTCGGCCCCAAGACAACGCCGAGGTTGTGCTGGGGCTTCTTTTCCCAGAACGCGGCAGCCTTCGCCGACTCCGTGAAGTAGCCACCCGGCTTGTTCCAGCCCTTCCCCTTCGGCCCTTTCTCGCCGGGCTCTATCGGGACTAGCGCCAAACCAAATGTGTCGATGTAAAACTGAGCCCAGTCAGCAGTAGGCAATCGATTGTCGTGATCACTCATCTGCGCCGCTCCCGCAACCCCTGGCAACTGACGCAGGTCGCACAACCCTGAATCGTCTGTTGGCGAAGTAACGGGATAGGTTCGTCGCAATCCTCACAGAATTGCGCGCTGATGGCGCTGGTTGGACGCGGACGACGATCCAATGCAACCTGTAGAAAGTACTCAGCCTGGTCGTTGGCGATATCGATTACGTCAGTCATCTTGACGGGCCTCCATCGCTTCCCTTGCCCCGGCCATGATGCCCAACACCGCGCGAATTACGTCGGCGCCGTGCTTCTCCAAGCATTCAACTTCGCTCCGCTCCCAGATGTTGTCGGCGGCACCTTCATGCATGCTGGAAACAAACAGGCCCGTCTGGTGCAGCACCTTGCTGACCGCCAGCAAGGCTTCCTTGGTCGGTGCCGCCGCTTCCGGCTTGTACCAGACCATGCCAGCGGGGCGCATCAGTGCATCCAGCAACAAGGGATTTGCCGTCAGGCGGATGACCTCTTCCAGTTCATCAGGATCAAGCCACCGGCGCTCTTCGTCGTGCTTTAGTTTCTTCTGGAGGGTGTCGTAATCGATGACCATGTCCAGTGCCAGAGCAGTCACACCGCCCCGATAATCATGGCCTGCCCGATAAAGGGCTTTGCGCAGTGAGAGGACCGGGCCTGCGCCCGGCAATAGATCTGTGCGACTCATAACCGTAAATCCCCTGTTTACGGTGTGGCCGTAGAGTCAAACACGCTCTATTCTACGACCACGACCGATGTGCTGTGCGAATCGTGCTGTGCAGCACGGTTCATCGTTCCAGTCGGCCCAGGGGATTCTTATGGTGAGAGGTCCTGGACCGACGCGCTATGTAGCGACTTGCTGTGCGTGTAGCTCGTTACTTCCGACCTAGAGTTTCTTTGGTGAGAGGTTTCAGGTCGGTGCTTCACGTGGCGTTTTGGTGTGTGCTGCATAACGCCACCGCTGGGCTGGGGGATTCTTATGGTGAGAGGCCCCAGCCCGGCACCCTTTAAAGCGCTGACTCTCGATCAGCCGCTTCTTTCTCGAGAAGGTAAAGGCACTCAATGGCCTTACCCGTCTCGTAAGAAATACCCGCCCCCTTACTGGCACGATGAATAGTCGGCTGTGTTGACCCGACCTTATCGGCGATCGCCTGCTGGGAATAACCCCGAACCGCCAAGTAGGTAAGCATCTCTTGAATTGTCATGACTCTGTTCCCATGAGCTTTCTCATAACAAATCATACGAAAACGGATAACTCGAAGCAATACAATTCGCATAATTCAAAAACGTATGGTGTGCCGGTGGAAATTGCAGAGCGCCTTCGAGCCAAGATGCGCGAGGTTGGATTGAACGAGAGCCAGCTAAGTCGCAGGTCCTCGGTACCACAACCTACCATCAACCGAATTTTATCCGGCGAAAGCTCAAGCCCAAGGAAATCAACGCTGGAAGCGCTTTCGCGGCCACTTGGCGTTACCCCGGACTGGCTTCTTTTCGGCAGTGAATCCGAACCGGCAAGAGAGGGCTCGCCAAGCGCAAAGGATTACGCGTTGATTCCACAATTCAAGGCCAAAGGTTCGTGCGGAAATGGCTACCTTAATGAGCATGTCCAAACGACCGAGGGCCTCGCTTTCAAGCGTGACTGGTTGCAGCGCATGAAAGTAAAACCTGAAAATCTGTATGTCATTTATGCCGAAGGCGACAGCATGGAGCCATACATTTTCGATGGGGATGTTGTACTTTTCGATACGTCGCAGATAGAGCCGAGAGACAAGCAAGTCTATGTAATACGCAGGCCGGACGGCGGCAACAGCATTAAAAGGTTAACCCAGCAGCTCTCCGGCAACTGGGTCATTCGAAGCGACAACGCGGATAAAATAGCCAATCCAGATGAGCCAGCGACCGAAGAGGCTATTCATGAAATGCCATTCCTAGGGCGCGTGATATGGAGAGGCGGCGGGGTCGGTTAACCAGCACTAACCTCAGCTCATTCCAAAGTTGAGTCAAACCCGCCATTGAGCGGTTTTTTTAACACCTGCATGACCACTTATGCAAATTCGCATTGACTGCAATTATGAGCATTCGTATAGTTTGTCTTGTACACCTCTCACCAAAGAGTACGAGACATGCAAACGACACAGCACAGCACCGCCCGCTGCCCGGTCTACCTGCACCCATCTGCATGCAGTAGCCGCGCCGCCGTAGAAGCCATCCAACGCCGCACCGGACTGATGGTGATCACCAGCCGCAAAGGCCGCACCGAAGCCATCAAGCCTCTCAACACTGCCGCAACCGATGACAGCTCTTCGCCGTTCGGTGGTGATGCGGCATGAACAACTATCTCATTCCACTCGCAAAACAAGAGCTCCTGCACCACATGTTGCAGGTTGGTGGCACCGCCATGTGCCCTCTTCAACGACCAGAGCAAACCATCCATGCAACCTTTGAAGTCGAGCTCACCGATGACAACGCAGTCATCAACGTTGACCTGGGCGGGCATTCGGGTCACTTGACCCTCAAACGCTCAGATCGCGCAAACCATCTGCACCTTCGCGACTTTATCCAAGACATCGCGAATGGGCGCATTGAGTCGGCCCAGCTTGCGCCGGCCTCAACGACGGATGACCAGAAGCTCGCCCCCGAAACGCCGGAGCCAACTCCGGAGCAATCCAGCCGCGATACGCAAATACAGCGAATGCTGGACGAGTCAGAAGCCTTGATTAAAGGCATCCGCACTCTGCTTGCCGCCTGAGGACAGCGCCATGAACCGCACCCTGGACGAAACGGCTGCCGTGCTCGGCCTCAAACCCCGGAAGTTCCGCGAGCAACTGCGTGCGCTCCGCGTGCTGACGCAAAGCGGCGATCTGGCCAGCCACCACCGTGGCGGCGGCAATCTGTTTTCAGACCCGCGTAGCGTCCAAATCGGTACCACCAACCGCTACAAGCACTACGCCGTTGTCATGGTTACCGAGGCTGGCGTGCCATGGCTGGCAAAGAAGCTTGGCATCGCCATCACGCACAAGGACGCCGCAGCATGAAGACCAATTACTTCAACGCTTACACGCAAGCTCTCGGCGCCCTGCGGCTGATTCCAATCTATCTGGACTGCCCGGGCGTGGTCAGTCGCGCCACGCTGATCGGCGCCGCCAGCGAAGCGATTGATCTGCTGGACAGCATGCCCTGCCGCACAGTGGAACTGGCCGAAGTCTTTCGTTGCGTCAACGACGTGATTCAAGAAGGCCAGGTGGCCTATGTCACCCCAACCAACTCGCCCGAGTTTCCCTTCGGCGCTGTGGTGGCTGATGAGAAAGGCCAAATCTGCGCCGCAGCCATGGGCAAGAGCAAAGAAGGACTCGCCGAAATGATCCGCCTCAAGTTGCTGCCCCCATTGGAGGGGCTCGGGGAGGCCGCTGCGTGAGTAACACCATCGACCAATTGCGAAAGGAATGGGCGACACCATGCCCAACCCTATCAGCCATCCGCGAGCGCTACTTCTCTCACATATCTAGCGATCGCTACCTGCTGCGCCGTATCAGCGCCGGGCGAATTCAATTGAAAGTCACCCGTCTAGGCGGAGCAGGAAACAAAGGTACAGCAGTTGTGTACCTGCACGACCTGGCCGCCTACCTCGATGCTCAAGCGGCCAAGCACGCGGCCTAATTCAACGGTAGCCACTGCCGCCCAGGGGCAAACAACCCGCACTCAATGAGGCACAGCACACATGAGTAAAGCCCGCCCATTCATCGACACGTTAAGGGATATCGAGGCCGGAGGTCTGCTCGATGAACTCAGCGAAACCCAACACAGCCTGATCGACGCTATACGCCAAACCGGCAAGGGCGGTGAGCTGAACATCAAGCTGATTTACAAGCCTGATGGCAGCGGCCAGATGACCATCAAGGCCGACGTCAAAGCGAAAGAACCGATCCTGGCGCGCGGCACATCGCTGTTCTTCCTGACGCCTGAAGGCAACCTGACCCGCCGCGACCCACGACAACAGGATTTGCCGCTACGCACCGTCAGCGAAGAACAAGCGCCCGAAAAATTGCGCCACGTCAGTCAGTAACCCTGACTCCAAATCCTCTCACCACAGCATCACCCAATGGAGCATATCCAATGCAACAAGCGATTCAGGAACTTTTCACCCTCGCCCAAGCAATCGGCAAGCCGATTGATCACCCAGGGCTGTCGGCGCCCATTGCACTGTTACCCGACAGCGTGAGCATCAAAGACCTTGAACACCTGCTGCCAAACCCTACCCGCACGCGCCAGAAACTCACGGTCCTGGACGCAGAATCGTTCATTTCGTACGTGAACCGATTCGCCAGCCCAGCAACAGCTGTTTTCTGCAACGGCCCAGAAGGCCGAACCTTTTCGGCTGTCATCGACTATCACCAGCCGGACAGCCCCGCATGGCGCGACCATGTTGCGACCTATCGCTGCCCTACCACCATCGAGTGGGGCCGCTGGAAGGAGACCGACCGTAAGCGCATGGATCAGGCCACCTTCGCCGAGTTCATCGAAGAGAACGTCAAAGACATCACTCAGCGCGAAAACGAAGCAAACGACCCAAGCGCTGCCGACATGCTGGAAATCAGCCGCACTCTGGAAGCGAAGAAAAACATCACCTTCCGCCAAGGCACCCGCCTCGACAACGGCCAGGTTCAACTGACCTACAACGAAGAAATCGATGGTCGTGCTGGCGAAGCAGGCCAATTGCGCATCCCCGAACAATTTTTCATTGCCGTGAAACCATTCCTTGGCGGCGACGCGTTCTGCGTACCTGCACGCTTCCGCTATCGCATTCTGGAAGGTCGCCTGCAGATGTGGTTCGAACTGGTGCGCCCCGACAAGGTACTTGAAGAGGCTTACAACGCCGTTCGCCAGAAGATTCAGAGCGCAATCGGTGACGTACCACTGTACGAAGCCACCCTGTAACTAAACCCCAGGCAACACTCCGCCGCCGGCCTCTCACCAAAAATCCCGGCGGTGGGCTCTACCGAGGTACACAGCACATGACCACAATTCAAGTTTGCGCACTCATCACTCTGATCGTACTTGTTGGACTCACCTATTGGGCAGGCTACCGCAGCGGCCTAATCGACGGACGAGTTGAAGGCGTTGACGAAGGCAAAAACATTCAGCAATCCAATAACTCAGAGGCGATCCGTTCCCTGGAGCTGTTGCTTGAGCAGTCCCGCGGTGAACACGCAAAACTGTATTCCCACTACAAGCGCGCCTTGGCAGCCTCGAAACTCGGAGAGCCAGAACGTCAGTTGCTGCTGGCCATCGCCGATCAACTGCGAATCGCCGCCGAAACCTTCAGCGCATTTCGAACTGGCAAGAAACTCGAACGAGACACCCTTGCGCTGCGTGATCGGGCGCTCGCTATGGCAGGCCTTCTGGTGCCAGCAGCACAGGGGGAAGCAGCATGACTAACCAAAAAACAACCACTATCTGCATCTACCACGGCAACTGCGCGGACGGCTTCGGTGCTGCCTGGGTTGTTCGCAAGGCCTTGGGGCCTGATGTCGAATTCCATTCTGCACGCTACGGGGACCCTGCCCCAGAGGTCACCGGCAAGAACGTCATCATTGTCGACTTCTCCTACAAATACGACGTGCTCGTCGCGCTGGCAGATACAGCCGCGTCGGTACTCGTGATTGATCACCATAAGACGGCCATGGCTGACCTGGTCGACGTACCGCCGGCAGAACTGCACTACGAAGCACACACAAAAAACAGCACCGGCAAACTTCACGCGCTTTTCGACATGAATCGATCAGGCGCTGGCCTGGCCTGGGACTTCTTTTTCCCGGAACAGCCACGTCCGCCATTGATCAACCACATTGAGGATCGTGACTTGTGGCTATTTAAGCTCGAAGGCACCCGCGAGATCATGGCGGACCTATTCAGTTACCCACAAGACTTCCCGACCTGGGACCGACTCTTCGCCGACGAAATCAACTGGATACGCCTCGATGGTGTTGCCATCAATCGCCAGCACCAAAAGACCGTAGCCGACCTGGTGAGCACCACCAAACGCCGCATGCTCATCGGCGGGCATGATGTACCTGTCGCTAACCTTCCTTTCATGTTTGCGAGCGATGCAGGGCACCTTATGGCTGAAGGCGAACTCTTCGCCGCCTCTTACTTCGACACTCCCGATGGGCGAACCTTTAGCCTGCGCAGTACGGACGCCGGCATGGATGTCTCCGAGATCGCCAAACAGTACGGTGGCGGCGGACACCGTAATGCAGCAGGGTTTCGCGTACCTTTTGGCCACCCATTGACCATCACCGAGGAAGCAGCAAAGAAGTGCGCCACCCTGCAAAGCCAGTTGACCGAGCGGGATGCACTTTTGCTTTGGGCTCTTTACCACCATCAAGGAGGGAAATCGGAAGTCGGTCAGCCCATTCGGCGACTACTCGGAATTGGCCAACACGATCACCTTACCGATGAACAGATCGCCCGCGCTGAACTTGCTGGAGGTAATCCATGACTTCCAACCAACAGCAATCTTTCGAACGCCCGATTTTATTCAGCGCGCCAATGGTGCGTGCCACTCTGGACGGTCGGAAGACCGTCACGCGGCGAGCAATGAAGACCCAGCCAGCGTTGAACGGACGATTCTGGGAAGTCTATGGAGCCGGTTGGAGCGCCGACATCAGCAGCGTCCCAGTGATGCCCGGGCACAGCCTTTCGATGAACTGTCCGTACGGCCAACGCGGTGATCGGCTGTGGGTGCGTGAGACCTGGCTACCAGATCCAGATGCAGACCACGAAGCCTGGGATGATCATACCGAGACCTACGTATCCTGGAGCGGTTGCGGCTCAAGGATTGACGGCGTACCGCCTGCGCTCCGCAATCCGGAGCATTGCATTTATCGAGAAGGGTGGATCGGTGGCGGATTGGTCTGGCGTCCCAGCATCCACATGCCGCGCTGGGCCAGTCGCATCCTGCTAGAGATCACCGACGTCCGTGTCGAGCGGCTGCAGGACATTAGCCATGAGCAAGCACTTGCGGAAGGTGTGAAAAGCGCTGAGCGCGATATCGATCCTGAGGGCAATGACTACTCCCCCTGCGAGCTGTTCGGTGGGCTGTGGACAATGCTCAACGGAATGGAATCGTGGAACGCCAACCCGTGGGTCTGGGCCATCGAGTTCAAGCGGGTGACACCATGACCGCACTTCGCCGAACAGTCCGGATCCGCCGCGGGCAAATGCCTCCACTCGATTTACAAACCATCTGCGACAAATGCAATACGTCGCGGGCACATGGCAACCACGAACAATGCAGCAAGCAGCGCCAGGCCGAAGGTATCGAGCGGCGTGCCAAGGAGATCAATCCATGAATACCGCTTTTATTTTGATGGCCCAGTACAATGGCCGGGCCATAATCCCGCTGGACCAGGTGTGCAAGGATTATTTCACACACCTGACCACCGAAATGTTCCAGCGAAAGGTCTTGGCCGGCCAGATTCAAATCCCGATCACCCGCTTGGAGCCAAGCCAGAAAAGCGCCAAGGGCATCCATATCACCGACCTTGCGGTCTACCTCGACTTGCAGCGGGCGGCCGCAGTCAAGGAATGTAACCAGCTCAACGGGTTAAAACGCGTCTGTTAAGCCACTTCATTGATGCGGCGCCCAGTTGCACGGGCGCCTTCAATATCTTGTCATGCCACTCCCAGCCAACGTATCGATCCCCTCTCCCACGCAGATGGGTATAGCGCCTCAGCGAATTCCAGTCGCGGTGCCCTGAAACACTCGCTACACGTGGAATATCCCAGTCCATTTCAAACAAACGACTAACACCGTCGTGCCTCAGATCGTGAAAGTGCAAGTCATCGATTTCCGAAAACTTGCACGCTTTCGCCCAGGATGTAGAAATAGACTCAGGGCTATACGGGAATATATCGTCGCCAGCCTTAGGCATCGTCTGAAGTATCTTCCACGCTTCATCCGGCAAGTAACACCAAACATCATTACCAATCTTCTGACCAGGATTCTTCATATCCCGAACCATCACTCGCTGACCGACCTCATCTACATCGTCCCAGCGAATACGCGTAATCTCATCGAGTCGCCGCGTGGAAAATATCGCGAAGCCCACCACCTTGAGCATATTGATGGAACTACGTCGACGCGCCTGCATTTCCTCGTAGTAACCGAGTACCTTTCCCAGTTCATCCAAAGACGGGCGACGATCCCTCTCCCGGCTCTTCAAGTTGTAACCGAGCTTTCGCAACACCTTACGCGCATCACCCATTGCATGCGGATCAACTTGATAACCCCAGGCGGGCCGGGCAATTGATAACACCGCGCCAAGGTGGGCAAGATCATTGCCAGCAGTCTGAGGTTGCACCCCACCGCCAGCTTTACTCATACGCCAAAGTGCGTAGTCCACCAGCTGCTGACTGTTCAGGTCAGAATCAACCAAATTGCCAAAGTCGGTTTCCGCAATAGCGTTCAAGGTGGCCCGCTTGGTTTTCCCCAGCGGCCGGGCTTTCTCCATTTCATCCAGGTAGCGGGTGATCATGTCCTTGACCGTGACCCCCGTTCGGTTCGCCCGCTCAATTGCGCCAGGCTCATCCAACTCCGCACCACGCTTCCGAGCCCAGGCCTGAGCCGCCTGTTTTCGGGCGAAGGTCTGACTCTCTTGATAGACTTGCACTCCGTCGCGCTTGATGCGGATCTGAGCCGTGTAGCTCACAGTCCCGTCCGCCAGTTTTCTTGCCCTGATAGTCGCCATATTGAAAGTGGTACGCGTCAGTTTTGAAGTGGTACATCGTACCACCGAGACTCAAAAAACGCCCGAAAACGCCCTAAAACACGCTGAACACACGTAGAGCAAAATGGTACAGAACACCCACTACAGACCAGTAAATTCAAGCCCTGCGCTGTCTCGGCGGTTTAGTGTTGCGCCCATGATGGACTGGACAGACCGTCATTGCCGCTTCTTCCTGCGCCTGCTATCCAAAAACGCCCTGCTGTACACCGAAATGGTCACCACTGGTGCGCTGATCAATGGTGATGCCGAGCGTTTCTTACGCCATGACGAGACTGAGCACCCGCTGGCATTGCAGTTGGGCGGCAGCGTTCCGGCTGATTTGGCTGTGTGCGCAAGCATGGCGCAGGCGGCGGGCTATGATGAGGTTAACCTCAATGTCGGCTGCCCGAGCGATCGCGTTCAGAACAATATGATCGGCGCTTGTCTGATGGCGCACCCGGCGCTGGTGGCCGACTGCGTGAAGGCGATGCGCGATGCTGTGTCCATTCCGGTAACGGTCAAGCACCGTATCGGCATTAACGGCCGTGATAGCTATGAGCAGTTGTGCGATTTCGTCGGCACTGTGCGCGATGCCGGCTGCACCAGTTTTACCGTGCATGCGCGTATCGCCATTCTCGAAGGGCTGTCGCCAAAAGAGAACCGCGATATCCCGCCGCTGCGTTATGACGTTGCCGCACAGTTGAAGGCCGATTTCCCGGATCTGGAGATTATCCTCAATGGCGGGATCAAGACGCTTGAACAATGCCAGGAGCATCTGCAGGTGTTTGACGGGGTGATGCTCGGCCGCGAGGCCTATCACAACCCGTATATTCTGGCCGAGGTCGATCAACAGCTGTTTGGCAGTTCTGCGCCTGTAATCTCACGGGCACAAGCCCTGGAGCTGTTGCGCCCTTATATCGCGGCACATATCGCCGCGGGCGGCTCGATGCACCATATCACGCGGCATATTCTCGGATTGGGCCAGGGCTTCAATGGCGCCCGGCGCTTCCGTCAGTTGCTGTCAGTGGATATTCATAAGGCCAAGGACCCGCTGGCATTGCTGGATCAAGCCGGGGAGCTGCTGCAAGGCCGCTAATCCGCACGCAACTAAAAAGGGGCAGCTCCTATGCAGGAACTGCCCCTTTTTGCTAGCGCGACTTCAGGATCAATGGCGCTCGAGTGCATTCACCAGGTCATGGAAGGCTTCGCGGTTGGAGTCGTTGAGCCCCATCAGGATCTTGTGCGCTTCCAGCACCTTGATCCGCACTACTTCTTCGGACTGGTCCTGTGAAGGCAGGTCGGTCAGGCACTCGGGGCACGGGATCGGCTTGCCGATAATGTTGAACACCTGGTCGAAGCCCATCGACTCCAGCAGTCGGGTGATGTCTTCGTGGGTGGTCACCACTGTGGGCAACAGGCCTATTTTTTGACGCGACAGAATCGACAGCTTCGCCAGCAAGCCCAAGGTGGTGCTGTCGATACTGCGGGTTTCGGTGAGGTCGATCACAATGGCGGTGAAATTCAACGCCGTGAAGATCCTCTCGATTGTCGCATCCAGTGCCGAACACAAGGTCAGACGCACTTCACCCACAAACTTCAGAACGAAGGTGCCATCCTGTTCGGCGAACTGAATTCTACCGGTACTCATTTAAGATTCCTGCTCAACACCAACAAGGCGATATCATCCGGCATCTCCCCGAGCGTAGCTAATCCAAACACCTGGCGCAGGCCATCCAGGCTGCCGCCTGCTGCTTTTACCCGTTGCGGTAAAGCAGCTTCTTTCTCTTTGAGCGTCGGCTCGGTCAAAAGGTCCAGAATGCCGTCAGACATCAGCGTCAGGCTGAAGGTTTCCGGCAGTTTCAAAACCTGGTCTTCATAGGTGGCTTCGTTGAACAGGCCAACGGGCAAGCCCCGCCCTTGCAGATAACTGACACTGTCTGGAGTGTAGAGCACTGGCAGTGGCAGGTGCCCGCCAATGCTGTAGGTCAGCTCCCCGGTTTCTTCATCGATCACACCACCCACCATGGTCACGTGCTTGCCCAGCTTCAAGTTGATCAAACCACGGTTGATGTGCCCAAGCACTTCGGAGGGCTTGAACTCAGGCAAGGTGCCATTGCGCTTGGACTCGAACAGCAGGCGCGTGGTCATGAACTTGAGCAGTACCGTGACAAACGCAGAAGATGCACCGTGCCCGGAAACATCCGCCAGATAGAAGGCTACCCGACGCTCGTCAACCCGGAAATAGTCGACAAAATCGCCGGACAGGTACAGGGACGGGATGATCTTGTGCGCAAAATTGAACTCATCAATAGTCCACGGGCTGACCGGCAGCATGTTCATCTGCACCTGCCGGCCGGCGTTCTGGTCTTCCTGCAGCAAATGCAGGCTGGCCTCCAGCTCCCGGTTGGCCGACTCAAGCTTGTCCCGATAACGCTGGTTTTCCAGCTGCAAGCGGGCACGGTCGAGGGCACGGTGAACCGAATGCTCCAGGACGGCGAGGTCTTCCAGCGGCTTGATCAGGTAGTCGGCAGCACCAAGGCGCAAGGCCTCGACCACATCGCTCATCACACCTGCACCCGAGATAACGATCACCGGTGTTTGCGCCGAGCGCTGGGCGACCTGGCGAATCAGCTCCAAACCACTCATTTGCGGCATGCGCAGGTCACAGATGATGAGATCCGGCTGCTCTTGCTCGAACATCTGAAGGCCTTGCAAGCCATTACTGGCCTGAAGGACGCTAAAGCCGCTGTCTTCCAAGTAGGCCGCCAGACTGGCGCGTACTACTTCGTCGTCATCAATGATCAGCAGCGTGGCACTGGTTTTTTGCATGTGGGCAAACGGCGCCAGAATTAGGTTGTCATTGAGGCTCGAAAACGTCGGGCTCAACAACTGAAATGGCTTGTGAACATCCCTGATTCAAATCGACTGTGTTGCTCGATCCTACAAAGGTGCCCGTGTAAGGCGCAGACGGTACTCCCATCCGCGGGGGGTTTCAAGCTCAGGCCGATGGCGGCTTGAGGTGTTCGTCACGTTAAATTACTGCGGGTTATAAGAACCACGATTACGGCAACTAAAACCTAGGTCAGGCAAGCCCTTAACCTTAGTGTTTCTCATCTGCAACAATGCAAAAAACGGCCACCGGGGCCGTTTTTTGCGCAGCGGTCAAACGACTTAGAAGTCGTCGACAACCTGCCCGTCTTTAACTTTGAATTCACGGCTTTGCAGATAAGCATTGCGAATAAAGACGTATTTATCGCCGGTGATCAATTTTTCGGCCGACAACAGGCTGGCCCGGGCATCAATCAACTCCATGCCCAGGGTCATGTTGCGTGCAGGCACATCGTTGATATAGCGGTAGGGTTCGGTAAAGGAGTCCGGGTAAAGGCCTACGGCATCCCGTACGGTGCTTGGCCCCAGCAGCGGCAGCATCAGGTAAGGGCCGCTTTCTACGCCCCAACGGCCCAGGGTCTGGCCGAAGTCTTCGCTGTTGCGATGCAGGCCCATCTTGGTGCCCAGATCAAAGAAGCCCGCCACACCCAGGGTGGTGTTGAGCAGCAAACGCGCAGTATCGACACCGGCAGCGTGAGGTTTGGCCTGCAACACATCGTTGGCGAGGTTGCGAATGTCGCCGATATTTCGGTACATGTTGTGGATACCATCCTCCAGAAACTGCGGAGTGATGAACTGATAGCCTTGGGCAAGCGGCTTCAGGGCATAGGTATCAATGGTGTCGTTGAACTTGAATACAACCCGGTTAAATCCTTCAAACGGGTCATCTTCGGTGGCGGCATTGGCAGCCAATGGCAGCATGGCCACACCGGCACAGACAAACAATTGGGCGAGACGATCAGTCCAGCGCATAGCAAAACTCCCTGAAAATACTTGGCACTTGGGCGCTATGCCCTGAGTCAGGCCGTCAGTATAACGGCAAATGTCTTTTAGGCAGCCCCCCAAGCAATACCCACAACAGACTTGCATCAAAGTGAGACGTTCCACACCCCGGTATGCTTTTTAAATCAGCGGGCGGTGCCCATGCATTTTGATAGAGATCATGCACACTGCGCGCGAGTGGATTAATCTAGAATCTGTTGAACATACTGATCTTTTGTTCATTGCGAAGGTCTATATCAGAGCCTATCAATAAAGGATAAATGCTATGCCTGCCCGCGACCTGCAAGAACAACTCAACACCTTGCGCGAGCAACTGGAACAGAACCCGCCGCTCACCCAGGAAGAACGTGAGCATTTGAACCAGCTTGCAACACAAATCCAGGCTCAGATCAATATCGAAAAAGCCACCAACGATTCCAGCCTGGCCGACAGCGTCAACCTCGCGGTAGAGCGCTTCGAGGTCGATCATCCGACTCTGGCCGTTACCCTGCGCAGCATTGTGCAAACACTGGGCAATATCGGCATCTGATTAGCCGGTAGCTCCCGAAAACAAAAAAGCCCCGGCTCATTGCAAATGAGCCGGGGCTTTTATCGGTGACTCAGGCTGTCAGATCCCTGATTGACCGCTCAACGCCAGGTCCAGCAGTTCGCGGTTGGCTACCGCGTACATGGCGTAGTCATTGCCAGTGGCGGCACGCAGATCCAGCAGCATCGCGCGCCAGCGCTCTACCATCGCGTGATTCTGCTCAAGCCACAGGGCCAGACGCGCTTCGATACTTTCGCCGGCATCGGGCATCTGCAATACCGAGATGGTAATTGCCCGCTGCTGCCAGTCGATATCGTCACGGAACGCCTCACGAGCCAGCGCCTGCCAGTTGTTTTCCACCGGCAAGTTGCTGATCTGCTGCAAGTACCAGGTCAGGTCCAGCGCACTGCCCACAGCGAAGTAGGTCTTGGCCACATCGGCAGCATTCTGCCCGGTGACATCCGACGCTTCGATAATCGGCAACAGGGTGTACAGGTGCGTGGTACCGGCCACCATGCGCGCCAGCAACTCAGGGACGCCAGCTTCGACGTAATCCTGATAGCGGGTCTGCCAGCCTTCGCGGGTCGGACCTTCCAGCAACTCGTCGAGCTTGAGCCCCAGCGCTGCCAGATGCGGACCGAAGTGCGCCACATCACGGGCGGCATCCAGTTCGTTGCGACGGCTGCGCAGGAACCAGCGGGTAGCACGACGACCCAGGCGCATCAGTTCGTCCATCAGCGCCAGCTGGATTTCAGCCGGGACCTGATAGTCCAGCGCTTCGATCTGACGGAACCAGTGCGGGAGGTGGAAAATATCACGCACGATCACGTAGGCACCGGCCACGTTGGCGGCACTCATGCCGGTCGACTCTTTCAAGCGCTCGACAAAGGTGATGCCCATATGGTTGACCAGATCATTGGCAATCTGGGTGCTGACGATTTCGCGCTTGAGGCGGTGACGACGCATGGCTTCGGCAAACTTGCTGACCAGCATCGGCGGGAACGCGGTTTCCATGTCACGGGTCAGGTAGTCGTCGTCCGGCACCCGGGAGTTGAGCAAGGCCTCCTTGAGGTCGATCTTGCTGTACGAGATCAGCACCGACAGTTCGGCACGGGTCAGGCCGTGGCCTGCCGCTACGCGCTCGGTGAGCTGCTCCTCGGACGGCAGGAACTCGATGGCACGGTCCAGCTTGCCACGGGCCTCCAGATCGTTCATCAGGCGCTTGTATTCGGCAATCCGCTCATAAGCACGACGGGCCGCCAGCGAAATCGCCTGGGTCTGCTTGTAGTTGTTGCCCAGCACCAGACCGCCGACTTCGTCGGTCATGCTGCCCAGTAACTGGTTGCGCTGCTTCTCAGTCATATCACCAGCCTGCACAACCTCGTTGAGCAGGATCTTGATATTCACTTCGTGGTCAGAGCAGTCCACACCGCCGGCATTGTCGATAAAGTCGGTGTTGGAGCCGCCGCCATTGAGGTTGAACTCGACACGACCCAGCTGGGTCATGCCCAGGTTGCCGCCCTCGCCCACGACCTTGCAGCGCAGCTCATTGCCATTGACGCGCAATGCATCGTTGGCCTTGTCGCCGACATCGGCGTGGCTTTCGCTGCTCGCTTTGACGTAAGTACCGATGCCGCCGTTCCACAGCAGATCCACCGGCGCCTTGAGCAAGGCATTGAGCAGTTCGGTCGGGGTCAGCTTGTCGGCCGTGATAGCGAAGCGCTCTTTCATCTCCGGGGAAATGGCGATGCTTTTCGCGCTACGGGAGAAAATCCCGCCGCCCGCCGACATGATCCCGGTGTCGTAATCCGACCAGGCCGAGCGCGGCAGGTCAAACAGGCGCTGGCGCTCGGCGAAGCTGTTGGCAGGCTCCGGGTTCGGGTCGATAAAGATATGCAGGTGGTTGAAGGCCGCGACCAATTGCAGCGTGTCGGACATCAACAAGCCGTTACCGAACACGTCACCGGCCATATCGCCGACGCCGACCACGCTGATGCTGTCTTGCTGAACGTTGATGCCGCGCTCTTTAAAGTGGCGCTGCACGCCGACCCAGGCGCCCTTGGCGGTAATGCCCATCTTTTTATGGTCATAACCGGCCGAGCCGCCCGAGGCGAACGCATCGCCCAGCCAGAAGCCGTAATCGATGGCAATGCCGTTGGCGATATCGGAGAAGGTCGCGGTGCCCTTGTCGGCAGCCACTACCAGATACGGGTCATCGCCATCGTGACGCACCACGTTAAGAGGCGGCACCAGGGCACCGTCCTTGAGGTTGTCGGTGATGTCCAGCAGGCCGGAAATAAAGATCCGGTAGCAGGCAATCGCCTCAGCCTGGATCTCGTCACGACCGCCGCCCAATGGCAGGCGACGCGGCACGAAACCACCCTTGGCGCCCACCGGCACAATCACCGAGTTCTTCACTTGCTGGGCTTTTACCAGGCCCAGCACTTCGGTACGGAAGTCTTCTTCACGGTCCGACCAGCGCAGGCCACCGCGCGCCACGTTACCGAAGCGCAGATGCACGCCTTCAACCCGTGGCGAGTAGACGAAGATTTCAAACTTCGGTACCGGCTTGGGCAACTCGGGAATCAGGTGCGGGTTGAACTTGAAGCTGAAGTACGAACGGTTATGACCGTTGGCATCCGGCTGGTAGAAGTTGGTGCGCAGGGTGGCTTTGATCAGGTCCAGATAACGACGCAGGATGCGGTCTTCGTTAAGCACCTGAACATCGTCCAGGGCTGTCAGAATCGCCTGTTCCAGACGCAGTTGCTTGTCTTCCAGATCTTCGGTGGTCAGCTTGCGCGCCAGATAGAAGCGGGTCTTGAACAACCGGGTCAATTCGCGGGCGATATCGGTGTGGTTGTTCAGGGTGCTGGCGATATAACCCAGGTCAAAGCCCAGGCGGATCTGCTTCAGGTAGCGGGCGTAGGCACGCAGCAAGGCCACGTCGCGCCACGGCAGGCCAGCGGTGAGTACCAGGCGGTTGAACGCATCGTTCTCGGCATCGCCGCGCACGATATGCACGAAGGCATCCTGCAGCGTGTCATTGAGCTGCTGAATATCCAGGTTCAAGCCTTCGCCAGCAGTAAAGGCAAAGTCATGGATCCAGAACTCACGGCCATTGGCGTGACGCAGACGGTACGGGAACTCGCCCAATACGCGCAGGCCGAGGTTTTCCAGGATCGGTAGCACATCGGACAGCGCCAGCGGCGTATCGGCGTGGTACAGCTTGCAATGCAATTCTTGTCCGGCGCTTTGACCCAGCGGCTGATAGAAGCTCATCACCAGCGGGTTTTTCTCGCTCAGGCTCATCAGGTGCTGCATGTCGACCACGGCCGAGTGCGCGGCAAAGCGCTCGCGGTAACCTGCCGGGAAGCCTTTCGGGAAGTCAGCCAGCACCTGGGTGCCATTAGCCTCGCCGAAGCTTTCAACCACCAGGCTGGCGTAGTCGTCCTGCCAGCTGCGGCAGGCCTGGACCACTTCCTTTTCCAGCAGCAGCGGGTCGATATCGATCCGGTTTTTTGGGTCAACCCGCAGAATCAGCTGTACGCGGGCCAGAACCGATTCCGAGAAGAAGGTCCAGAACTCGCAATCCGAAGCCTGCAGGCGATCCATCAGCACCTGCTGGATTTTCTGCCGCACTTCAGTGGAGTACACATCCCGCGGTACATAGGCCAGGCAGTAGCAGAAGCGGCCGTACGGGTCCTTGCGCAGGAACACGCGGATCTTGTTGCGCTCCTGGATCTGCACAATCGACATCACGGTGGTGAACAGCTCATCCACCGGGGTCTGGAACAGGTCGTCACGGGGCAGAACTTCGACCACCTGCGCCAGTTCCTTGCCCAGGTGAGCCTTGGGCTGGAAGCCCGAACGGCGTTCGATCTCGGCCACCTTGCGACGGATATACGGGATCACCCGCACGCTTTCGCCATACACCGAGGAGGTGTACAGGCCCATAAAGCGGCATTCCTTGATCACCTTGCCGTCGGCATCGATCTGGCGGATCGACACATAGTCCGGGTAAGCCGGGCGATGTACACGGCTCGGGTGTGCGGCCTTGGCAAACGACAGCAGGGTCGGTTCGCGCAGATAACTGACCGCGTAATCTTCAATGCGCAGGTCTTCAGGCGTCAGCCCGGCGCGCAGCAGTTTGGTCAGGCCAAGGAACGACTGCGGGTCATATTCAATATGGCCGCCGTCGGCCTCGTCACGTACCACAAACTCTTCATAGCCAAGGAAGGTAAAGTGGTTGCCCACCAGCCATTCCAGAAAGCTCTTGATCTCAGCCTTTTCATCCGCCGCAACCTGGTACTGGCAGTTGTCGATACTGGTCAGCAACTCCTGCACCTTGGCCTTCATCGGCTCAAAGTCCGCCACGGCAACCCGTACTTCACCCAGAACCTGTTCCAGTTCCTTGCTCAGCACATTCAATTCAGCGACATGGGCGCAGCGATCGATTTCCAGGTACATCAGCGATTCTTGCGAAACGCCTTCGCCGGTGCTGCCCTTGGGCAAAACTTCCAGCAGCTCGCCCTTGCTGCCGCGACGAACGCTCAGCACTGTGGTTTGCAGGGTGTGGATGCTGTAGCCGCGACGGTTCAGCTCGGTACGCACCGAGTCCACCAGAAACGGCAAATCGTGATGCAGCACTTCAACCGCGGTATGGGTCGACTGCCAGCCGTGGCGTTCGTAATCCGGGTTGAAGACCCGCACTTGCGGCTGGGCCGGGTCGAAGCGCTCGAGCAGACGCCAGGCCGACAGCGTGCAGCCGGCGAGGTCGGACATACGCCGTTGGGTGAGTTCATCCAGAGAAATGATGCCGAAGAATTGCTCAGCGAACAGCGCCACTTGTGGCAGTGCCTGTTCACTGATGTGCTGCGCCAGTGCCGCTTGCAGTTGATGCTGGAAGTCGGCTTTGCTGGCTGCGGTGAAGAACGCCATCTGTGGTACTCCGCTTGGGCTTGTTATTGAGAGAAGCGTCGCATGCTGTTCCCGCGTGGGGAGTTGCCAATGCTGTGCAGGGGCTGCCTTGACATTCACCTTGGCCATACACCTTGAAAGCACAGCATGACAGGGAGGTGAAGCTGGCCGTGACCCATGGGTCACATTCACGTTCCAGGATGGGTATCTGCAAAGGCCACTGCCGGCGAAACAGGCTGTGCCTTTACGGATAACAATCACCGCGCAGCTTAACGATTGCGCTGTACGGCCTGCTTACGGTGCGGCGACATATTCGGTCATCGGGACGCAACCTCAGGGGGCTGTCACTGAATAACCCTAGCATTCACAAGCGAAAAACCTTCATAAAAGCGCCGTACTTTCTTATTTCAACACCAGAAATGACTGTCCATTTACGCTGTTTCACCATTCAAACCTGCATAAATCGGTTCGGGCTGGCAAAATCGGCCTCTGTTCGACCTACCCGCGCCCAGAGCGCCAGGAATTCCCCATGCAAATGACCACCGACCACCTGCTCGCCAACCCGTGCGACGACGAAGAAGACAACATGGCCATGCTGTGCTGCCACACTGACAGCGGCGAAATGTTCCTGATGACCCGCTACCCGGACGAAGACGAGCTGGAAATCACCCTTGAGGACGAGCCATCGACACTGGACGGGGTTAAAGTCACCCTGAGCCCTACCCGCCTGCTGATCGAAATAGGCGCGGGCGATGCTGACGTGCTCAAGGGCGACGACTTTCTGGAAATCCTGCACAGCACCGCGGCGGCGGACCTGGCTGAAGTTGAAGAAACCTTGCAGAACATCCTCAAGGGCACAGGCACTTACGTCAGCGAACTGGGCTAGTTCCTGTGGGAGCGGGCTTGCTCGCGATGCAGGCGGCGCGGCTTGCCTGAAGTAGCGGTGATGCCATCGCGGGCAAGCCCGGCTCCCACAGGTTTTTTGTGAGCCCGTGATATGCAATACCTGCCCCCTCTCAGCCTGAAACTCACAGGTAGCACCACCATGCCCCCGATCTTCGATGCTCATTGCCATATCATCGACAGTGCTTACCCGCTGACCCCCAACAACGGTTACTTGCCCGAGTTTTTCAGCGTTGATGAGTACCTGTCACGGGTAAAGCCTTTGGGCATCGTCGGCGGCGCGGTGGTTTCGGGGTCGTTTCAGGGCTTTGATCAGACTTACCTGATCGCAGCCCTGAAACGCCTCGGCCCGGGCTTTGTGGGGGTCACCCAACTGCCCGCCAGCGTCACCGATGATGAGTTGCACACCCTGCACCAACACGGTGTTCGGGCCCTGCGCTTCAACCTCAAGCGCGGCGGCTCCGAGCAGCTTGACCAACTTGAAGCCCTGGCCAAGCGTGTCCATGAGCAAGTGGGCTGGCATTCAGAGCTGTATATCGACTCACGCGAGCTGGCAGCCATCGAAGAGCGCCTGCGCCGCTTGCCAGCGCTGAGCATCGACCATCTGGGTTTAAGCCACGAAGGCCTGCCCTGCCTGCTGCGCCTGGCCGAACACGGCGTACGGATCAAGGCCTGCGGCTTTGGCCGGGTCGATTTCGCCGTACCGCACGTACTGCAACAGATTCACAGCGCCAACCCGCACGCCCTGATGTTCGGCACCGACCTCCCCTCAACCCGCGCGCCCCGTGCGTTTGAGGACAACGATATCGCCTTGCTGATAGATGCACTGGGTGAAGACGGCGCGCGCAGGGCACTGTGGCAGAACGCGCAGGGGTTTTATCGGCTTTAACCCTTGAGCCGGCTCATCACAATCACACTGCCCACCACAATCGCAGCACCCAGCACCACACCCGGCGCAACAGCACTGCCCAGCACAACCGCCGCCATCACCATGGCCACTGGCGGGATCAGGTACATCACCCCCACCGAGCGACTGACCTCGGTGTGCGCCAGCACATAACCCCACAACAGATACGCCAATGCGCTGGGAAACAGGCCAAGAATCAACACCGCCCAATTGACCCGCGCCGGAGCATTGCGCATCTCGTCCACCAGCCCGGGCCAGTAAACGCACAGCATCAACGTCCCGACCCAGACCATATAGCAAACAACAGTCAGCGGGCTGTAGCGATTGCCATAATGCTTTTGCAGCGCAAAGTAGATGCTCCATGACAACGCGGCCAATAACAGCAACAACCCTTGCGGGTGGAACTCACCCACACCTTTGTCGGCCCATATCACCAGCACCACACCCACCAGCCCCACGCTTACCCACAACCAGCGCCAGCGGCTTACCGACTCTTTGAGAAAAATGGCGGCAATCAGCGTGCTGAACAGCGGTGCCGTCTGCGCCAGCACACTCGCAGCACCCGGGCTGACCCAGCGCTGGCCCATATTCAACACCACGTGATGCAGCACCACCGCGAAAAAACCCAGCAGCATCAACCAGGGCACATCCCGCAGCCGCGGCAGGCCAATGCCCGCGAACAGGGCAATCACCGCCATAAACGCCGATGCAATCAAAAACCTGAGCAAGGCCAGATGCCCCGGCGAATAGCTCTCCAGGCCGATATGAATGCCGATCGGCGAATAAGCCCAACACAGCACCACGGCGGCCATGGCCGCCACAAGTTTGAGAGAAAGCGACACGTTAACGACCTGTAAACCCGAATGAAGTGGCGAGCAGTGTTTATCGCGCTCGCAATCGGCCACAAGTGAGATATAAAGAGCCCAGAATTCATCAGGAGTGAACAATGGAGCTCAGCCAGTTGCGCATGGTCAAGGCCGTAGCCGAATGCGGCAGCATTGCGCTGGCAGCCCAACAGCTGCATTGCGTGCCGTCCAATATCACCACCCGCATCAAGCAACTGGAAAGCGAGCTGGGCACAGCGCTGTTTACCCGTGCTGGCCGGGGGTTGCGCATCAGTGCGGCGGGCCTGGTGTTTCTGGGTTACAGCGAGCAGATCCTGGCTCTGGTCGATCAGGCCAAACGTGCCGTAACACCTCACGCCATCCCCACCGGCAAACTGCGCATCGGCGCTATCGAGTCCTGTGCCACGGGGCGGCTGCCGCCGATACTGGCGATATTTCATCAGCGCTACCCGCAGGTGTCTCTTGAGCTGGTCACCGGCAAGTCGCAGCAACTGCTTGAAGACGTCAAACACCACCGCCTTGACGGGGTGCTGGTCGCAGGCGGAATCAATCTGCCCAAACTGTCGAAAACGACCCTGTATCACGAACAACTGGTGCTGATCGCGAGCCCGGAACTGGAGCCACTTGCCGGGCTTGGCGATGTACATCAACACACGGTGTTTATGTGGCCGGTGGGCTGCCCGTACCGGGCGGCGCTGGAAAACTGGGTGGCTGAACACCGCCTGGAGATCAACAGTGTCGATTACGCCAACTGGGGCAGCATCATTGGTTGCGTCAGTGCCGGTGCGGGGCTGGCGCTGGTGCCGGAGGGGATACTGGAGCGTTTTGGCGGCACTGCGCACCTGGCCACCTATCGTTTTGCCGAACTGGCGCCCATGCCCAACCTGTTTTTCTGGCACAGCGAAACCGGCCTGCACAGCCCGCGGGATGCGTTTGCGGCACTGCTGGCGGAGCATTTTCAGGCTGACCTGCCTCTGTAACCGCAGGTGAAGGAACGAGGCTGCTTGTATGCTGGAGTAAAGGTAAACAGCACTGCATACCTGAGAGTTTTTGATTGGGTTTTTGATCTGCTTTTGATCTGGCTTTTGATTTACTCGCCCTCCGGGAGGCCGAGTGGAGGTTCTGCGTAGTGGGTCGACCGGCATGGATGCCGGGAGAGCCGCGATGGGCCATGGATGGCCCGTGGCGGCGTGCCCACGGAGCAGGACCGGAG
>NZ_JBUZTQ010000033.1:0-51507 GCF_055408445.1 Pseudomonas sp. B414
TCCCACAATGATTGGGGCTGAAATCGGACTTGTGAATGCCACAAGACCTGTGGGTGCTGGCTTACCTGCGATGCAGGCGACTGGGTACATCAGGCCAACCGCGCTGATGCCATCGCGAGCAAGCCCGCTCCCACAGATAACAACCCACCTAAGCCCCCCATTTGTTCAAGGAGAACCCCATGCTTTTCCACGTAAAAATGACTGTAAACCTGCCACTGGACATGGACCCGACCAAGGCCGCGAAGCTCAAGGCGGACGAAAAGGAGCTGGCCCGGCGCCTGCAACAGGAAGGCAAATGGCGCCACCTGTGGCGCATCGCCGGGCACTACGCCAACTACAGCGTATTTGACCTGGCCAGTGTCGAGGAACTGCACGACACCCTGTTGCAATTGCCGCTCTTCCCCTACATGGATATCGAGATCGAAGGGCTGTGCCGTCACCCGTCTTCGATCCATAACGACGACCGCTAAACCTCTCAATCCCTGGATAAAAACAAGACAAGGTGAGCCCCATGACCGTGAAAATTTCCCACACTGCCGATATTCAGAGCTTCTTCGAAGAAGCCGCAGGCTTTCGCAGCGACAACGGCAGCCCGCGCCTGAAAAGCATCATCCTGCGCGTATTGCAGGACAGCGCAAAAATCATCGAAGACCTGGATATCACCGAGGACGAGTTCTGGAAGGCCGTGGACTATCTCAATCGCCTGGGCGGTCGTTCGGAAGCCGGGCTGCTGGTGGCGGGTCTGGGCATCGAGCATTTTATCGACCTGTTGCAGGACGCCAAGGACGCGCAGGCCGGTCTGCTCGGGGGCACCCCGCGTACCATCGAAGGCCCGTTGTATGTGGCCGGCGCCCCGGTGTTTGAAGGGCAAGCGCGCATGGACGATGGCAGCGAGGAGGGCGCCACTGTGATGCTTCTCGAAGGCCAGGTGCTGGACACTCAAGGCAAACCGTTGGCAGGGGCCACCGTTGATGTATGGCACGCCAACAGCAAAGGCACCTACTCGTTCTTCGACCAGAGCCAGTCCGATTACAACCTGCGCCGACGCATCATCACCGATGCCGAAGGCCGCTACCGTGCCCGCAGCATCGTGCCGTCGGGTTACGGCTGCGACCCGCAAGGGCCGACCCAGGAGTGCCTGGACCTGCTGGGGCGTCACGGCCAGCGTCCGGCTCATGTGCACTTCTTTATTTCGGCCCCAGGCCATCGTCACCTGACCACTCAGATCAACCTGTCGGGGGATAAATACCTGTGGGACGACTTTGCCTATGCCACCCGCGAAGGCCTGGTGGGCGAAGTGCAATTTCGCGACGACGCTGCCCGTGAGGTGACGGGGCGTTATGCCGAGCTGAAATTCGACTTCCAGCTGCAACAGGCCGTTGTCCCGGCAGCCGAACAACGCAGCCATCGTCCGCGGGCCTTGCAGGACAGCTGACCGCCCAGCAACAGCGGAGCAACAGCCTGACGTGAAAGCGGGCACTGCGCGGGCCGCTAAAGCCTGCGCAAGCGCCTGAACACGGGGGCAAAAGCAGCGGCATGGTCTGTGCAATGTTTCTGAAAAAACACTTCAGGAACCACAGCCATGCCTGCAACCCCCTCGAACAAACCGCGTTTTCGCCGCAGCCGCTTCTGGCAAGCCCTGACCCTGGCTGTCGTCAGTACCGGGCTGGCCACACTGGCCCATGCCGATGACAGCGATGTGCCTTCGCTGGCCGGTAAACGCATCGCCATCAGCATGACCGGCACCAGTCACTACTTCGATGTCAAAGCCTTTGAAGCGCAGGTGGCGGAGGTCAAACGCCTGGGCGGTACACCGATCACCCTGGATGCCGGGCGCAACGATAAAAACCTGGTCACGCAGTTGCAAACGGTGGTGACGCAAAAACCCGATGCGGTGATCCAGACCCTGGGCACCCTGAGCGTGATCGACCCATGGCTCAAACGCATCAGCAAGGCCGGTATCCCGCTGTTCACCATTGATGCACCGTCGCAATACAGCCTCAACAACACCACCTCGGACAATGTCGCCACAGGCAAAAACCTGGCGGCGCAACTGGTGGCCGACAGCGGCGGCAAGGGTAATATCCTGGTGTTCAACGGCTTCTACGGCGTACCGGTGTGCGCCATCCGTTATGACCAGCTCAAGCTGGCGCTCAAGGATCACCCGGAGCTGAAGATCATTGATCCCGAGCTTCGCGATGTCATCCCCAACACCGTGCAGGACGCCTACAGCCAGGTCAGTGCCTTGCTCAACAAATACCCCAAGGGCAGCGTGACGGCGATCTGGTCTGCCTGGGATATTCCGCAACTGGGGGCGAGCAAGGCGCTGGTGGACGCCGGGCGCACCGAGATCAAGACTTATGGGGTCGACGGCACCCCCGAAGTGCTGGAGTTGCTTAAACGCAGCGACTCACCGGTGGGCGCGGTGGTGGCCCAGCAACCGGCCCTGATCGGCAAAACCGCGGTGCAGAACGTCGCCCGTTATCTGGCCGGGCAGCACGACCTGCCCAAGGAAACCCAGGTGCCGACTCTGCTCACCACCGCTGCCAACCTTGAGCAGGTGCAAACGCTGCGGGGCGATCAGTGACGGTCCCGGCGCTGCATCTGCAAGGAATCGCCAAACGCTTCGGCCCCACTCAGGCACTGGATGGTGTGGATCTGCGAGTCGAACGTGGTTCGATCCACGGGCTAGTGGGGGAGAACGGTGCTGGCAAGTCGACCCTGATCAAGGTGCTGGCGGGTATTTACCACGCTGACAGCGGCACCCTGAGTGTGGATGGGCAGTCGTTTACTGATCTCAGCCCTCATCAGGTTGAAGCCCTGGGCGTGCACTTCATTCATCAGGAGCGCCTGCTGCCGCCCGGTTTTACCGTGGGCGAAGCGCTGTTTTTCGGCCATGAGCTGCGGCGCGGGCCGTTTATCCGCCGGCATGCCCAGGACCGTGAGGCGGCACGGCTGCTGCGCCAATACTTCGACCTGGAGTTCCCGCCGGGGGCTCTGGTGCGCGAGCTGGACAGTGCCCAGCGGCAGATCCTGCAAATCACCCGGGCCTTGCTGGCCAGGCCGAAAATCCTGGTGTTCGACGAACCCAGCGTGTCGCTGGTCAAGCGCGAAGTCGACCAGTTGCTCGCCATCATCCGTCGCCTGCGCGATCAGGGCCTGACGATTGTGTATATCTCCCACTACCTGCAGGAAATCGAAAGCCTGTGCGATCAGGTCACCGTCTTGCGCAATGGCCGCGCCGTGGCGGTGGTCGATCCGCGAACCACTTCGACTGCGCAGATTGCCCGCCTGATGGTCAATCGCGAGGTGGGTGAAATGTATCCTAAAACCCCGCTGTCAGCGGGTGAGGTGGTGCTCCAGGTCAAGGGTTTGAGCGCCGGGGTAGCCTATCGCGATATCAACTTGAGCCTGCGTCGCGGCGAGGTGCTGGGGCTGACCGGGCTGGTGGGTTCCGGGGCCAAGGAGCTGCTTAGAAGCTTGTTCGGTCTGTTGCAACCTGAGGCTGGCAGCGTGCATTTGCAGGGCCGCATCACGCGCCTCAAATCACCCCGCGATGCCGTGCGCAAAGGCATTGCACTGGTGCCCGAGGAGCGCCGCAGCCATGGGGTCGCACCGCAGCTGTCGGTGCTGGAAAACCTGACCCTGGCCGGGCTGGCGCGGTTTACCCGCTGGGGCCTGTTGAGCGCTGCGGCCGAGGCCCGGGAAAGCGACCGGCTGATCGCCGAACTGGGGATCAAGACCGCCGGGCGTGATGCCGCGGTCCAGCAACTGAGTGGCGGCAATCAACAAAAGGTCGCGCTGGGCAAATGGCTAGGGGGTGATTGCACGGTGTATCTGCTGGACGAACCCAGCGTGGGCATCGATATCGGCGCCAAGGTCGAGATCTATCGCCTGATCAGTCGTCTGGCGCAGGAGGGGGCTGCGGTGCTGGTGCTGTCTTCGGACCTGCCGGAGCTGATCGGCATCACCGACCGGATTGTGGTGATGCACCGGGGTGTCGTGGCCGGTGAATTCGATGCCCGGCAGGTCGACAGTGATCGCCTGCTGGCCTGCGCCACGGGCGCCCGGGAAATACTCGATCCATCCCTTGAATCCGAGCGGGAGCTTGACCATGCCTGCGTCTGAAGTCCTCGCCCAGCCGTTATCCCGACGCCTGGGCCTGTTGCTGTTGCGTCGCGGTTCGCTGCTGGCGTTTGTGGCAATTCTGGCGGTGTTCGCCGTGAGTGCGCCGAATTTCCTCAGCCCGGGCAATATTGCCAATGTGTTTGCCCAGTCGGCGATTCTCGGCATTCTCGCCTCTGGCCTGACCTGTGTGGTGATTGGCGGTGGCTCCAATGTGGTTTCCGGTGGCCTTGATCTGTCGCTGGCGGCCAATCTGGGCTTGTGCGCGGCGGTCTACAGCAGCCTGAACAACGCCGGGTTGCAAGCTGGGGAGGCGATCGGCCTGACCTTGCTGTGCGGGTTGGCAGTTGGCGCATTGAACGGTTTTACCGTGGTGGTGCTGCGTTTGCCGCCACTGCTGGCGACATTGGCGAGCATGAACCTGATCGCCGGTCTGGAACTGGTGCTGACCCACAACAGCGTATTGCCCACCGATTCGGCCCTGCTCGACACCCTGGCCAATGGCGAGTGGCTGCAGGTGCCCGTGCTGGCCTGGGTGCTGCTGGGGGTGGCGTTGCTGTTGGGCCTGCTGATTCAGCACAGCCCCTACGGGCTGCGGTTATACGCTGTCGGTGAGTACCCCGAGGCGGCACGGGCTGCCGGGCTGGGAGTGGGGCGGTATGTGTTTTCCAGTTACTTGATCGCCGGGTTGTGTGCGGCCACTGCGGCCTTTTGTTCGTCTGCGTATTTCAGCGGCAGCACCACGGGTTCCGGGGAACTGCTGCTGTCGGTGGTGGCCATCGCTTTTCTGGGGGTGGTGTTTTCCCGGCGGCTGGTGGCGAACATTCCCGGCACCCTGCTGGCGACGCTGTTGCTGGGCTTTTTGATTAACGGTTTCCAGCTGCTGAACATCGCCAGTTTCTGGGTCAACGGTGTGCAGGGGGTGCTGATCTTGTTGGTGGTGGCCATGTCCAGTGCCTTGCGCAAAGAGGAGGGTGGGTTATGACCACGCTTGCTGCAAAACCCGTTTCGCCGCTGTTTTTATCTCGTCTGCTGCGGGGGATTTTGCCGCTGCTGATTGTGCTGATCGTGGGCTTTTTCGCCGTGAACGCACCCGGCTTCTTGAGCCTTGGCAACTTGAGCAGCCTGTTGCTGAATAACTTTGTGTTGTTGGCGCTGGTTGCCATTGGCATGACCTGGGCGGTGGCGGCGGGAGGCATCGACCTGTCGGTGGGCACGGCGGTGGATTTTGCCGCCATGGCCTTTGTAGTACTGCTCAATGGCGGCCATGGCCTGGCCATTGCCATCCCCGGGGCTTTGCTGGCCGGGGTTGTAGTGGGTGGTTTCAATGCAGGATTGATCGCCGGGTTGGGTATCACGCCGTTTCTGGCCACCCTGGGCACCTTGTTTATCGGCACCAGCGTGCAGCAACTGCTCTCTGAAGGCGGGCAGCCGATCTACATCGCGCAGAATATGTTGCCGGGGCTTACTGCTATTGCCTGGCTGGGTGTGCCTTTACCCCTGTGGCTGGTGCTGGTCGTGGCGCTCGGCTATGGGGTGATACTGGCCCGTGGGCGACTGGGCCGCGAGATTCTGGCAGTCGGCACCCAGGTGCAACTGGCGCGGTATTCAGGCTTGTCGATCCGCTTGATCAGCCTCAAGGTATTTGTCGCCAGTGCCCTGGCCTGTGCCGTGGCCGGGATTGTGCTCAGCTCCACGGTTAACGCTTATGTGCCGATGTCGGGTAACGGGTTTTTGATCAATGCCATTGGCGCGGTGTTTATGGGCACTACCTTGAGCCGCAGCGGGCGCGCCAATATTCCTGGCACGCTGCTGGGGGTGCTGTTTATCAATGTGATTGCCAATGGCTTGCTGCTGATCGGCTGGAATTTCTATTGGCAGCAGGTAGCGACCGGGGCGCTGATTTTGCTGGTGCTGGCGTTCAGTTTTGCCAGTCGGCGACTTCAGGCACTGTAGTTTTAATATGGGAGCGGGCTTGCTCGCGATGGCATCGCCGCGGTTAGCCTGAAACACCGCGTCACCCCTATCGCGAGCAAGCCCGCTCCCACAGAGGTTGTGGTTTACCCGGTTTTCAGGTTGTTGCCAATCTGCCACAAATACAACGGCTCGGTCCCGTTCACCGTCCAGTCCCCGACAATCCGCGCCTTGTAAATCCACGGATTGTGGGACGCCGCGGTGCGCGCATTGCGCCAGTGGCGATCCAGCGCCTTGCTCACACTCACCCCGGAAGCCCCCAGGGCATTGAACAGATCGCTGGTCGCGCGCAGGATCAATTCCGACACCACCACCTGGGCCTTGGACGTGTCGATTTCAGCATCGATATTGGCCTGACGTTCGGCCTCGTCATCCCCGGCCTGACGTGCAATATAGGCCCGTTGCAGTGGCTCGGCTGCGCGCAGGGTGGTCGCTTCTGCGGCATACACCTGGGCCGATATCTGCCCGACTACTTGCAGGATTTGCGCATCACCACTGGCGGTGCTGGCATTGCCGTGGCTGTAGACCCGCTTGCGCTCACGCACCTCCTGCGCAATATCGCGCTCCACCGCACGGCCGATCCCTGCCAGTACCGCCAATAACACAAGCTGGTAAAACGCCGTCTGGTATTTGAAACGCGTCTCGAAGGGGATCACATGCTCGGCGCTCAGTGGGACGTTGACATACACCGACGTGCCGCTGCCGGTGGTGCGCTGGCCAAAGCCGTCCCAGTCATCGCTCTGGGTCACGCCGGGATGACGGGCATGCACCAGGGCAATCACCTCGGCGCCGTTGTCCGAACGTTGGGCATAGACATCGATCCAGTCCGCGAAGATGCTACCGGTACTGTAGTACTTGGCACCGTTGAGCAGATAGTTGTCGCCCTGGGGGCTGACTTTGGTCAGCACTTCCCCAAGCTTGACTGCGCCGACTTCGGTCCAGCCATTGCCCACCAATTCGCCCGCTACAAAGCGTGCAAACCAGGCCCCGCGTTCCGGGCTGGGCGGGGCATTGAGGCGGTCTTCGACAAAGGCAAAATGGCCGCGCAGGGACTGCGGGATATTCGAATCGGCCTCGGCCAGTTCAATCAGCAGCTGGAACAACTGGGTGATGGAAGCACCGGCACCGCCGTACTCCACTGGCACCCGCACCGCGCCAAAACCTGCCTGCTTGAGCCAGCGCACGGGTTCATAGGGCAGTTCGCGAGCCTGTTCACGGCCGATATTGCCGGCGGCGATCTTGCGAAACAGCGGGCGGAAGCGATTGGCCAGGGCTTCGTAGTCGGTGCCCACGGACAGAGGTGATGCGGTCATGGCAATTCTCCTGAAAAGAACAAAGGTCCTGTCGTGGGTGGTTGCATGGTTTGTGCCGTAGGCGACAAGTCCGCAAAGCCTGGAGTTCGGCCTGGTCAACTGACTGCTGGCCAACAGTTGCAAGACAAGCTGTATGCAAATCGCACAGCAAGCTCACGCACCTCTCCTGTGGGAGCGGGCTTGCCCGCGATGCAGGCACCACGATCTTTCAGCTAAACCGCGTCGCTGCTATCGCGAGCAAGCCCGCTCCCACAAGGGTTCTCGCAGAGGTGTGAAACCGGCACGGCCTGTGCAACAGCACGTTCAAATGCCTTGCCGTGGAGTAATTCGATGTCCCGTGAAATTCGTCTCAATGCCTTCGACATGAACTGTGTCGGCCATCAATCCCCGGGCCTGTGGGCTCACCCCCGTGATCGCTCGTGGCAGTACAAGGATCTTGAGTACTGGACCGACCTTGCCAAAATCCTTGAGCGTGGCAAGTTCGACGGGCTGTTTATCGCCGATGTGCTGGGCATCTATGACGTGTATCGCGGCAATGGCGATGCGGCGATCCGCCAGGGCGCGCAGGTGCCGGTCAATGACCCGTTGCAACTGATCCCGCCCATGGCGCTGGTCACCGAGCATCTGGGCTTTGGCCTGACTGCCTCATTGTCGTTCGAGCACCCGTATCCCTTTGCCCGGCGCTTGTCGACCCTCGACCATCTGACCAAGGGCCGTGCGGGCTGGAATATCGTCACCTCATATCTGGAAAGCGGCGCGAAGAATATCGGCCAGCAGGCCCTGACCGAGCACGATGCGCGCTATGACTATGCCCAGGAATACCTGGAGGTTTGCTACAAACTCTGGGAAGGCAGTTGGGAAGAGGGCGCCATCCTGCGCGACCGCGAGCGACGGGTGTTCAGTGACCCGAGCAAAATCCATGAGATTCGTCATCACGGCAAACACTTCCAGGTGCCGGGGATTCACCTTTGCGAACCTTCGCCACAGCGCACCCCGGTGCTCTATCAGGCGGGCGCATCGAGCCGTGGCAAGCAGTTTGCCGCCGAGCAGGCTGAGTGCGTGTTTGTCGCGGCGCCATCCAAGGAGCTGTTGAAAAAAACCGTGACCGATATCCGCCGCCGTGCTGCCGAAGCCGGACGTGATCCTTCGAAGATTCTGATTTTCAATCTGCAGACGGTGATCCTCGGCGAGACCGATGCACTGGCCAGGGCCAAGTTCGAGGAATACAAAGGCTATGTCAGCTACGAAGGCGCAATGGCCCTGATCAGCGGCTGGACCGGCATTGATTTCAGCCAGTTCAAACCTGACGAACCGCTCAAGCATGTGCATACCAATGCCATTCAATCGGCGGTCGAAACGTTTTCCACGGCGGACCCGAACACCATCTGGACTCCCAACGCACTCGCCGACTGGGTGGGTATTGGCGGTTTTGGCCCGCTGTTTGTCGGCAGCCCGGAAACCGTGGCCGACCTGCTTGAAGAGTGGGTGGCCGAGACTGATGTGGACGGTTTCAACCTGGCCTACGCGATCACCCACGAAACCTTTATCGATGCCGTAGAACTGCTGGTGCCGGAGCTGCAAAAGCGCGGTGTATACAAAAAGGAATATGCTCCAGGCACCCTGCGCGAAAAGCTGTTTGGTGACGGCCCGCGCCTGGCGGATGGGCATCCAGGGGCAAGCTATCGCAACCTTGGTGAACTCAACCGCAGCCGCGCAGCAGAGCCTGCTTGAAGACAGGGGCTGGACACAGGCAGGGTCGGTGACCGACCCTGCGTGCAGCGCTGAATAACTCCAGGAATGAGTGAATGACCTTAAGTGATGCGCCAACCGGACAGGCAACTCCTGCCATCCGCGAGGCCGATGTTCTGATTGTGGGCGGTGGCCTGAGCGGCGCCTTGTTGGCCATGCAACTGCTGCGTTTGCCGGGTGCCCGGCGCATCGTGGTGGTGGAGCCACGGCCTGAACTGGGCCGGGGCGAGGCCTACAGCGCCACCGAGCTGGGCCACACCCTTAACGGCAATGCGGCGCGCATGAGTGTCGAGCCGGATGATGCCGACGACCTGACCCGCTGGTTGCAAGCCCATATCGCAAGCGGCGGCTGGCCCGAGTCTGCAGTGCAGCAGGTGCCGGTTGCCGAGCTGTTCCCGCCACGCGGGCTGTTTGGTGTGTATGCCCGCCAGCGTCTGGCGCAAGCGCAGGCAATCGGCGAAGCGAACGGCTCAAGCCTGAGCCATGTGCGTGATGAAGTGATTGATCTGCAAACCCTTGAGCAGGGGGTTGTTGCCACGCTCAGGGACGGCAGCCAGTGGCACGCGGGTGCCGTGGTATTGGCCACAGGCATGTTCCCTGCGGCCCGTACGGCGCAGCGCCAGTCCAGCGGTTTGAATGCGGCGGCGCTGGACCCGTGGAATGTCGAGGCCATGCGCGCGTTGCCGGTGGATGCCCGGGTGCTGATCATCGGTTCGGGGCTGACCATGGTCGATGCCCTGGAGTCGCTGAACCAGGCAGGGCATCGCGGGCCGATCGAAGTGTTTTCCCGTCACGGCCTGTTGCCCCATGTGCGCCGTCAGCCACCGGCCTGGGACGATTTTCTGAGCCTGGCCCCGCACATTCGCAGCCCCTTGCAGTTACTGCGTGAACTGCGTCGTCAGTGTGCCCTGGCCCAGGCGCAGGGGATCGACTGGCAGGCACCGCTGGACACCGTGCGCGTGCATATCGCCCGGCTCTGGAGTCAGGCCAGTGATGTGCAGCGCCGTCAGTTTGTGCGGCATGTGCGGCCCTGGTGGGAAAGCCATCATCATCGTTCGCCGCCCCAGGGTGATGCTTTGCTGCAACGGCTGCTCGCAGAAGGGCGGCTGACAATCCGTGCGGCTTCGCTGCAAGGGGTGGATACCTCGGGGCCACGGATCAGGCTGCGCTACCGTGGGCAAACCGAGGCGGTGTGGGTTGGAGGCGCTGGCCTGATCAACTCCACCGGCATCGAGTATGACTGGCGCCGGGTGGACAAGGCCTTGCCGCGGCAATTGCTGCAACGCGGGCTGGTGTTGCCGGGGAATCTGGGGCTGGGGGTAGCGGCGGATGCGGGTGGCGCGGTGTTGAATGCGCAAGCCGAACCTGCCCAACGGTTGTTTGCCATGGGCCCGCCGTTGCGCGGTATGTGGTGGGAGAGCACGGCGGTGACTGATGTGGCCTTGCAGGCCAAGGCATTGGCTGGGCGCTTGGTGGCGCTGTAACCCTCACCCTAACCCTGCGGGGTTAGGGTAGCTTTGTCGGACATAGAATCGGACATCGACAATGGCCATATCTATCCCCTTTTGGCCTGCCTCCCTCTGTGATCGTGCCCGGCTCTCGGCAAGAATCAAACCCGTCACTCAATAACAACAAACCTTTTCGTCCTTGCCCTTGGCCAGTTACTGGCCGCTGCCGTGTACAGAACATAACAACTATCGATCTCACGCCGAACCCGGGGAACTGATCCATGGACACGATGAAACGCTTACTGGGCGCCACTGTTTGCGGGCTGACGCTGCTGGCCAGCGCTGTACAGGCCGAACAGCGCGAACTGCGGGTCTACAACTGGGCCGACTATATCCTGCCGTCGGTGCCCAAGGATTTCGCCAAACAGACCGGCATCAAAGTCACCTGGGATTCCTTCGACACCAACGAAGCCCTGGAAGCCAAGCTGCTGACCGGCAACTCCGGCTATGACCTGGTGGTGCCGTCCAACCAGTTCCTCGATACCCAGATCAAGGCCGGTGTGTTCCAGAAACTGGACAAGTCCAAGCTGCCCAACTGGCAGCACCAGGACCCGGCCCTGCTCAAGTTGCTCGATACCAATGACCCCGGCAACCAGTACGCCGTACCCTATATGTACGGTACCGTGCTGATCGGTTTCAACCCGGCCAAGGTCAAGGCTGCACTGGGCGAGAATGCGCCGGTGGACAGTTGGGACCTGGTGTTCAAGCCCGAGAACATGGCCAAGCTGAAATCCTGCGGCGTGGCGATGCTCGATTCACCTTCGGAAATCCTGCCGTTGGCCCTGCACTATCTGGGCCTGGACCCCAACAGCCAGAATCCCGCCGATTATGAAAAAGCCAAGGCGTTGATGCTCAAGATCCGCCCCTATGTGACTTACTTCAACTCGGCCAAGTACATGACCGACATTGCCAACGGTGATATTTGCGTGGCCATCGGTTACTCGGGCAGCTTCTACCAGTTCGGCAATCGGGCCAAGGAATCGGGTAACGGCGTGGTGGTGGACTGGCGCTTGCCGAAAGAAGGCGCGCCGATCTGGTTTGACACCTTCGCCATCCCCAAAAGTGCGAAAAATGTCGAGCAAGCCCACGAATTCCTCAACAACCTGCTGGAGCCAAAAGTGATTGCCGGGATCAGTGACTTCCTCGGTTACCCCAACGCCAACAAGGACTCGCTTGCGCTGATCAACAAGGACATTACCGGCAACCCCAACCTGACCCCGACCAGTGAAGCGCTCAAGTCCCTGTATGTGGTGCAGCCGCTGCCGCAGAAGATGGAACGGGTGCGCACACGGGTCTGGACCAGCATCAAGTCGGACAAGTAACCCCTCGGGGGTAGTGCATGGGGGTTATCGTCAAGTGCCGGCCAGGTTTCTACACTGGCCTCACTTAAACCAACGACGAGAACAGCACCATGCGTATCCGTGAGCTTGGCATCACCATCGGTTCGGGCACTCCGGGCGTTTACAACGCCATCACCGACGTGCCCGGTGTGCGAGTAGGGCATCACACACTGAATATTGAAACCGGTGACGTTTCCATCCATAGCGGCGTGACCGTGATTGAACCGCGGGCCGGTGCCACCCATCTGCAACCGTGCTTTGCCGGGGTGCATGTGCTCAATGGCAACGGCGATGCCACGGGGCTGGAGTGGATCCGCGAGGCGGGTTTGCTGACTTCGCCGATTGCCTATACCAACACCCACAGCGTCGGCGTGGTGCGTGATGCACTGGTGGCGGCCGAGCGCGAGCTGGGCAAGCAGCACACCTATTGGTGCATGCCCGTGGTGCTGGAAACCTACGACGGTACGCTGAACGATATCTGGGGCCAGCACGTGACGGCCGAGCATGTGCAGCTGGCACTGCAGGATGCCAGGTCCGGCCCGGTAGCCGAAGGTAATGTGGGTGGCGGTACGGGGATGATCTGCCATGAGTTCAAGGGCGGTATTGGCACCTCATCGCGGGTTTTGAGCCCGGAGCAGGGCGGCTGGACTGTAGGCGCGCTGGTGCAGGCCAACTACGGCGTGCGCGAAGCCTTGCGAGTGGGCGGTTATCCGGTGGGTACGGTGCTGGATGATCTGCCGTCACCGTTTAAAAGCACAAAGAATGTCGGCGTGCCGGGCATGGGGTCGATCGTGATTACCCTTGCTACCGATGCGCCCTTGTTGCCCCATCAATGCACCCGTCTGGCACAGCGGGCCAGTGTCGGGCTGGCGCGGGTTGGTGGCGGTACTGAGGATTCCAGCGGCGATATTTTCATTGCTTTTGCGGTGGGCAACAGCAACCTGCCAGCGGCCAACTTCGGCCATCCGGGTGAGCCGACCACGGCATTGAACATGGTCAATAACGATTACATCTCGGCGTTGTTTGTGGCCGCGGCGGATGCAGTGGAAGAGGCCATTCTCAACGCCATGCTCGGCGCTGATGACCTCACTGGCTGTGGCAACACCGTGCTGGCGCTCAAGCCCGAGCGGTTGCTGATGGCGTTGCAGCAGGTGGGGTGGAAAGCAGCTTAATCCCGTAGTCGCTGCCGAGGCACGAAGGCTGCGAGCTTTATGGCGAGGTATCACAGAAACATCGCCAATCGCAGCCATCGTGCCTCGGCAGCGACTACAGGAACAGACCCAACGCCTGTCAGAGCTTTGGCAACTGCCCGACCCGGGCCATCATCTCGGTGATGATCTGCAGGTCCAGCATAAATTGCTCCACGGTCTTGAACTCGTTGTCGGTATGCCCGGTGTATTTCACATCAGGCATGGCCAAACCGAATTGCACGCCGTTGGGCAGTTCATGCACCGAGGTCGCACCGGCCGAAGTGCCGAACTTGTGCTCCATACCCAGGTTCTCGCTGGCCACCGCCAGCAGGGCCTTGACCCACTCACCCTCGGGGTTGCGGTACATCGGCTCGGCAATTGAGTACTCGAAACTCACCGGTACCTGCTTGCTCTTGCTCCAGGCTGCCAGCTTCTCGGCAATCTGCGCTTTCAGTGCTTCAGGCGACTTGCCCTTGGGCACGCGCAGATTGACCGCCAGTTTGAGTGCCTTGTCATCCAGGCCGACAAAGGTCAGTGAGGTGGTCAGCGGCCCCATAAAGTCATCGGCAAAACCTATTCCCAGTTTGCCACCCTCGTAGTCCAGGCCCCAGTTGTCGGCCGCATAGTGCGCAGCGTCAGTAATGTGGTTGTGCTTGAGGGCGATCGGACCGTCGACGCTGCTGATAAAGTCGAGCATCCGCGCCACAGGGTTGACACCGGATTCCGGCTCGGAAGAGTGGGCGGAAACCCCGGTAACGGTCAGCACTACATCCTTGCCTACCACCTTGGCGTTTACTTCAAAGTTGCCGCCATTGCGTTTGGCATACTCAGCACCGGCCTTGTTCAGGCTGGCAGCCAGTTCCGCCGGTTTGTCGGTGATCAGGGTGGCGACCGAAGTGGACGGGATCTGGTTGGTGGCCATGCCGCCGGTCAGCGAGATGATTTCCGCGCCCTGGCCTTCACCCTGGCGCCGGGCAAAGCTGGCCATAACGGTGCCGTAGCCTTTCTCGGCAATCACCACCGGGTAGCCGCCATCCAGCGCCAGGTTGTAGTTGGGTACCGGGTTGTGTTCGAAGTAGTAAGGGATGGCATCACCGGAGGTTTCCTCGGTGGTGTCAATCAGCAGCTTGAAATTGCGTGCCAGTGGCAGTTGCTCTTCCTTGATCACTTTCATGGCGTACATCGCTACCACGATGCCGTTTTTGTCATCCTCGGTGCCACGCCCATACATGCGGTCGCCGATCAGGGTGACCTTGAACGGATCGAGTTTGGTGCCGTCCTTGAGCACCCAGTTTTCCGGGGTCACAGGCACTACGTCAGCGTGGGCGTGGATGCCCACCACTTCATCGCCTGCGCCTTCGAGGGAGACTTCATAGACGCGGTTGTCGATATTGCGGAAGTTCAGGTTGAAGGCCTTGGCCAGGTCCTTGATCTTTTCGGCAATCTTGAGAAATTGCGGGTTCTCGTACTGCGGCACGTCGTCCAGGTTGACGGTGGGGATGGCTACCAGTTCACGCAGGGTTTCGGTGGCGGCCTTGCCGTATTTGAGGCGGGTGTAGAGCCCCAGCAAACGATAGATTTCGTTCTGCTGGTCCGCAGTCATGGCCTTGTGGTCGAGAAAGGCCCTGATGGTCGGGCCCAGGTTATCGTTTTTCGCCAGCTCACTCTTGCCCAAAGCACCGAGAAACTGACGGAAGTCAGTGACTTGGGTGTCGCTGAAGGTCTTGAGGATAACGGCGCTCTGTTGCGGGGTAATAGTGGCGTGGGCTGCGCTGCTGAACGCGGTAATACTGGCCAGTATCATGGTTGCGGCGGCCAGTTTTTTCAGTGAAAAATCCATTGCGGGGGCATTCCTTTGCAGGCAGTTGGTTTGAAATATCGAATAAATGAAACAAGACATTTCAAACTTACACTGCGAGCCAGGGCAACGTCAGGTACTTTTTATTCTTGCGCCTGCAAAAACAGCGAGAACAGTTCGGACTGTGACTTGATTCCCAACTTGCTGTACATGTGCTTGCGATGCACCTTGACGGTCTCGGCAGAGATGGCCAGCTTGCGGGCAATTTCCTTGTTCGAACAGCCACTTAGCAACAACAGGGCGACTTCCATTTCCCGTGCGGTCAGCGGCGTGGTCAATTGTTCGGCAGCGGCTTCCAGGCGGCTTTGCCAGTTGGCGGGCTGCTCTGGTGCCTCCTTGGGTTCGCGCTCAAAGGTCAGGCGCTGGCGCATCAGTGCCGCCACCCAGGGCTGCACCAGCCCCAGCAATGCGCTCTGTTCCAGGCTGAAGCGGCACTGGCTGCCCAGCGACAGGCTCAGGGTGCGTTCGCTGTCGAGCTGCACATTGATATGCACTTCGTCGGTGACGATATTCAGGCGGAAGTAGCGCTGATAGTAATCGGTCTGCTCAAAGCATTCCGGGGCTACGTCCTGCAGGCGCAACAACCCGCTGCGCGGTGACTCGCGGTTGGCGATATAGAAGGGGTCGAGCAGGTACAGGCCCTTGAGGTAGTCCTGGAACAGCGAGTCCATGCCGCCGTCTGCGCCCGGAGATTCGGCCAGCACCCAGGGTTTGCCCGCGCTGTAGATCAGCACCACCCAGTTGTCCACGGGCACATAGCGGCCCAGCAAACGCACCAGGGCAGTCCAGAAGTTGGGCTGGTCGAGGGTCTCGATCACCCGGCCCATCGCGTCATGCCAGGCCACATCCTGCAAGGTCAGATTCATCTCACTACCCACTGGGTGTTACCCCATCGAAGTCATTTATTGGCACTGTGCCGCGCACCATACTCGCTCATCCCTCCCGGCAAGGATTCGAGATGAAAATTGAACTGGTGCAACTGGCAGGCCGTGACGGCGATACCGCTTATAACCTGTCGCGCACATTGAATGCCATCACCACCTGCGCTAACGATACCGATCTACTGGTATTCCCCGAGACCCAGTTGACGGGTTTTGTCGGCGGCCAGCGCTTGGCGCAGGTTGCCGAACCATTGACTGGACCGACCCTGCAAGCGGTGATGGGGGCGGTGCGCGAGCGTGGCGTCAGTGTGGTGGTGGGGATTGCCGAAAATTACCACGGCACCTTCTACAACACTTCGGTACTGGTGACCCCCGAGGGGGTTGCCTTGGAGTACCGCAAGACCCATCTGTGGCCCACCGAGCGCGGTGACTTTTGCCCCGGCGACCGGTTTACCACCGTGCTCTGGCGGGGTGTGCGGGTTGGCCTGCTGATCTGCTATGACATTGAACTGCCGGAAACCGCCCGCGCCCTGGCGCAACTGGGTGCCGAACTGATCATTGTCACCAACGGCAATATGGACCCCTACGGCCCCGTGCATCGTACTTCAATCATGGCTCGAGCCCAGGAAAACCAGGTATTTGCGCTGATGGTCAATCGTGTGGGAGCAGGGGACGACGCCTTGGTGTTTGCGGGTGGAAGCATGGTTGTCGACCCGTTTGGGCGGGTGCTGTTCGAGGCCGGTCGTGAAGAGACGCGCCAGGTGGTCGAACTGGATTTCGCTCAGCTCAAGGCGGCCCGTCGTGATTACGACTACCTCAAGGATCGCCGTTTGCTGCTGTCGGGCGTACAGCTCGAACGGGCTGACGGTCGTCGCGAATTATTGCTCGGAGCCAGCCAATGAACACTAAAAATGCCCTGGGCCTGGCTCTGGCCACGCTGTTCAGTTGCGGCCTGGCACAGGCGGCCGGGCCGCAGGTGAATATCTATAACTGGTACGACTTTATCGCCCCGGACACGATGAAAAACTTCCAGGCCGACAGTGGCATTGGCTCCAGGTACGACGTGTTCGACAACAGCGATGTGATGCAAAGCAAACTGATGGCCGGGCGCAGTGGTTATGACGTAGTGATGGCCACCGGGGATCTGTTGCCCAACCTGATCAAGGCCGGAGTGCTCAAGGAACTGGAACCTGCACAGTTGCCCAATCGCTCACATCTGGACCCGGCGATTCTGGCCAAGATGCAAAGCAACGATCCGGGTAATCGATATGCCGTGCCCTATCTGTGGGGTACCACCGGTATTGGCTATGACGTCGACAAGGTCAAGGCTGTGCTGGGCGCGGATGCCCCGGTGGATTCCTGGGACCTGATCTTCAAACCCGAGAACCTGAGCAAACTCAGCCAGTGCGGCGTGGCGATGCTGGACGCTCCCGGCGAGATCGTCCCGATTGCCCTGCATTACCTTGGACTGCCTTACAACAGCACGAACCCCCAGGACTACCAGAAGGCCGAGGCGTTGTTGCTCAAATTGCGGCCTTATATCCGTTATTTTGACTCGTCCAAATTCATCACTGACCTGGCCAATGGCAATGTTTGTGTGGTGGTGGGCTGGGCAGGCGGGGTACTGGACGCCAAGGCCGCCTCGAAAGAGGCCGGTAATGGCCGCAGCATTCGTTACAGCATCCCCCGGGAAGGCGCGCCGATCTGGGTAGAAAGCATGGTGTTGCTCAACGACGCGCCCAATCCACAGCAGGGGCTGGCGTTTATCGACTATATGCTGCGCCCGCAAGTGATTGCCCAGACTTCCACTTACTTGCGTTATCCCAATGCCAACCGGGATGCCAAGTCGCTGATGGACGCAGAGTTGCGTGATAACCCGGATATTTACCCCGACGAAAAAGTAATGGCTACCTTGTTTCCGCTGGAGCCGTTGCCGCTGAAACTTGAGCGGGTGCGCACGCGGGTGTGGAGCAAGGTTAAAAGCGGTACGTGATCAGGAATCTTGAAACCTTGTAGTCGCTGCCGAGGAACGAAGGCTGCGATCGGGCGCGAAGCGGCCGTAAAACCGGAGCACTCAATATATCTGTCACACCGAGTCGTCTGATTTTACGAGCGCTTCGCGCCCGATCGCTGCCTTCGTTCCTCGTCAGCGACTACAGTTTTCGGTTTCCCTGGCCTTCGGCATCGCTGGCAAAAACGCCGCACCAGGCTCAGGCCATGTGTGCATCCGCTATTAGCGTTTAACTGCAGCCCGAGTTTGTCCCCTAGCACCTGGCCGACGGCGTCCAGCGTTTCAAACACCAACAGGCGGCTGGCAATGGTGGTAAGTAAGCTCGAGGCTCAGCTGCGATCGGCGACGATTACGGTTCCTGATGACCTTTCAGGCAAAAAAAAGCCCCGCGACCGAATGAACGCGGGGCAAAAAATTGGTTGGTTGCGGCCAACCAAAGGAGCTCTTTAAATAATCAGTTCACGCTGGCGACAGTCTCGGCTTGCCAGCCGCCACCCAGCGCTTTGTAGATGGCCACTACGCCGCGATACAACTCAACCTCGGCCTGGGCCTGGCTATCCTCTGCTGCAAGGCGCTCACGCTGGGCATCCAGCAACACCAAAAAGTCCACGGTGCCTTCGCGATAGCGAATGGCTGCCAGGTCCGCTGCGGTACGGCTCGATTCGCTTTGGCGAATCAGCGACACCAGGCGTTGCTGACGTTTGCCGTAATCGCTGAAGGCGTTTTCTGACTCCTCCAGCGCCAACAGCACTTGCTGCTCGTAACTGGCCAGTGCGCCATCAGCCTCTGCATCGGCACCGCGCAGTCGGGCGCGGACGCTGCCCAGGTCAAATGCTGGCCAGGTAATGCGCGGCCCCAGGGCCCAGGCATTGGCAGCCGCCGAGCCGATTTGCGAACCGCGCCCGGCAGTAAAGCCGAGGAAGCCGCTCAGACTGACCCGCGGGAACAGATCGGCCTTGGCTACCCCGATACGGGCGGTAGCCGCGGCCAGCTTGCGTTCGGCGCTCATGATGTCGGGTCGGCGTTGCAGCAAGTCACCGGGGTTGCCGATATTCAGGGCCTTGGCAATGGCCGGCAGCTGTTTGGGGCCAAGATCCACGCTCAACTGCTCAGGCCGCTGGCCCAGCAAGGTGGCGATACGATTACGCTCGCGCACCTGCTCGGCCTGCAATTGCGGCACGCTGGCCTCAACGGCTGCCAGGCGGGCGTCGGCCCGTACCACGTCCAGTTGATCGCCAACACCAGCATCGCGCAGGCTTTCAGTAATGGCCTTGGAGTCCTGCTGGTTTTTCAGGTTGTCCAGGGCAATCCGCTCGCGCAGTTGAGCGCCGCGCAATTCACCGTAGGCATCCACCAGCTCGGCAATCATGGTGACTTGCAACTGATACAGATCAGCGGCAGCGGCTTGTTCGTCGGCGTCACTGGCCTCAAGCTCGCGCTGGATACGGCCAAACAGGTCGACTTCCCAAGCCATGTCCAGGCCCAGGTCGTAGCGTTCACTGTTGACACGTTTCTCAGTGGTGCCCGGGATCTGGCCTTTGCCCAGATCGCTGCTGGCACGGCTGGTGATGGTCGGCATGGCGTCATTGCTGACGTCATCGCGAATCGCCCGGGCCGCGCGCAGGCGGGCAAAGGCCACGCGCAGCTCGCGGTTGCCGGCCAGTGACTGGGTCACCAGCTGGTTGAGGGTCGGATCGTCAAACTGCTGCCACCAGATACCTTCAAAATGTGCCCGGTCAAAGCCCTTGAGGTTATCGGCACTGATCTGTGCCGGTTCGGTGGCCGGGGTCTTGTAGTCCGGGCCTACGGCGCAAGCGCTCAAGGCCAGCAGCAACAGGCTCGGCAAAAATACTTTCACGCTCATTGTTGCGACTCCAACGTGAGGTGTTTGGCCGCTTTGCGCGCTTCACTGCGTTCCACATAGCGGCGAATCAAGACATAGAACACCGGCGTCAGCAGCAGGCCGAAGAAGGTCACCCCGAGCATCCCGGAGAACACCGCAACACCCATGGCGTGGCGCATCTCGGCACCGGCACCGCTGGACAGTACCAATGGCACCACACCCATGATGAACGCGAATGATGTCATCAGGATCGGTCGCAGACGCAGGCGGCAGGCTTCCAGTACCGCAGCCAGCGGGTCGAGACCCTCTTCCTGTTTGTCCTTGGCGAACTCGACGATCAGGATCGCGTTTTTGCACGCCAACCCCACCAGTACGATCAAGCCGATCTGGGTGAAGATGTTGTTGTCACCCCCGGACAGAATCACCCCGGTAATGGCTGACAGCAGCGTCATCGGTACGATCAGGATCACTGCCAGTGGCAGGCTCCAGCTTTCGTATTGGGCGGCCAGTACCAGGAACGCCAGCAGTACGCAGAGCGGGAATACAAACAGCGCGGTATTGCCCGAGAGAATTTGCTGATAGGTCAGCTCGGTCCACTCGTAGGTCATGCCGTTGGGCAGTTCCTCTTTCAGCAGTTTCTCCATCGCTGCTTCGGCTTGCCCGGAGCTGTAACCCGGTGCTGCGCCGCCGTTGATTTCAGCGGTGACAAAACCGTTGTAGTGCATCACCCGGTCTGGCCCTGCGGTGTCGCTGACCTTGATAAAGGTCGCCAGCGGGATCATTTCGCCCTTGTTGTTACGCACTTTCAACTGGCCGATCTGCTCGGGTTCCAGGCGGAACTGTTGCTCGGCCTGCACGTTGACCTGATAAGTCCGACCGAAGCGGTTGAAATCGTTGGCATACAGCGAACCCAGATAGATCTGCAGGGTGTCGAAGATGTCGCTGATGGCCACGCCGTGGGTCTTGGCTTTTTCGCGGTCGATAGCTGCATCGACTTGCGGCACGTTGACCTGATAGCTGGTGAACAACCCGGCCAGTTCCGGCACGTTATGGCTCTTGGCGATGACGTTCTGCACTTCTTTGTACAGTTCGTCATAGCCCAGACCACCGCGGTCCTCGACTTGCAGACGGAAACCGCCAATGGTGCCCAGCCCTTGTACCGGCGGTGGCGGGAAGATCGCGATATAAGCGTCCTGAATGTCCGCAAATTGCGCGTTCAACGCAGCTGCAATCGCCGCTGCCGACTGGCTTGGGTCTTTGCGCTCATCGAACGGCTTGAGCGGAGTGAACACGATGCCGCTGTTCGGGCTGTTGGTAAAACCGTTGATCGACAGGCCAGGGAAGGCCACCGAGTTGGCTACGCCGGGTTGCTTGAGGGCGATCTCGGACATCCGCTTGATCACCGCTTCTGTACGGTCAAGGCTTGCAGCGTCAGGCAGTTGGGCAAAGGCCACCAGATATTGCTTGTCTTGCGGTGGGACAAAGCCGGTCGGGGTATGGGCAAAACCGGCCCAAGTCAGCACCATCAGGCCTGCATAGACCAGCATGGCGATGCCGCTGCCACGGATGATCCGGCGCACCGTACCTACGTATCCGTTACTGGCCTTGACGAAGAAACGGTTGAACGGGCCAAACAGCCAGCTACCGAACAGGCGGTCCAGGACACGAGTAAAGCGGTCTTTCGGGGCGTGATGGCCCTTGAGCAATACAGCAGCCAGCGCCGGGGACAGGGTTAGCGAGTTGAAGGCCGAGATCACCGTGGAAATGGCAATGGTCAGGGCGAACTGCTTATAGAACTGTCCGGTCAGGCCCGAGATAAACGCGGCCGGGATAAACACCGCGCACAGTACCAGGGCGGTGGCGATGATCGGACCGGTCACTTCACGCATGGCGCGCTTGGTGGCATCCACCGGGTTAAGCCCCAGCTCGATATTTCGCTCGACGTTCTCCACCACTACGATCGCATCGTCCACCACGATACCGATGGCCAATACCAGCCCGAACAGTGACAAAGCGTTAAGCGAAAAGCCGAACATATGCATCACTGCGAACGTACCGATCAGCGATACGGGCACAGCGACCAGCGGGATAATCGAAGCGCGCCAGGTTTGCAGGAACAGGATTACAACCAGAACTACCAGAATCAGTGCTTCAAACAGGGTGTGGACTACCGCTTCGATCGAACCGCGAACGAAGATGGTCGGGTCATACACGATGTCGAAGTCCATGCCTTCGGGGAAGTTCTGCTTGAGTTCGGCCATTTTGGCGCGAACGTCATTGGAGATCTGAATCGCGTTGGAGCCAGGCCGCTGGAAGATCGGGATAGCCACGGCCGGCTGGTTGTTCAGCAAGGAGCGCAGGGCGTACTGGCTGGAACCCAGCTCAACCCGGGCAATGTCCTTGAGGCGGGTGATCTGGCCATCATCGCCTGAGCGGATGATGATATTTTCGAACTCTTCTTCAGTCACCAGGCGACCCTGGGTGTTGACCGACAGCTGGAAGCTGGTGGCATTGGGTGCAGGTGGCGCGCCCAGTGCACCGGCGGCTACCTGACGGTTCTGCTCGCGAATGGCTGTCACTACATCGGTGGCAGTCAGGTTGCGCGAAGCGGTCTTGTTTGGATCGAGCCACACCCGCAACGAGTAGTCGCCCATGCCGAACATCTGTACATCGCCGATACCGTTGAGCCGCGCCAGTTCATCCTTGATATTGAGGATGGCGTAGTTGGACAGGTAGAGCATGTCGTAGCGCTTGTCCGGTGAGGTCAAGTGCACAACCATGGTCAGGTCGGGGGAGGCCTTGTCTACCGTGATACCGATGCGCGTCACTTCTTCGGGCAGCTTGGGCTGGGTCCGGGTCACGCGGTTTTGCACCTGTACCTGAGCGTTGTCCAGGTCAGTGCCCAAGGCGAAGGTGATGGTCAGGGTAATCTTGCCGTCAGCGGTGGACTGCGAAGACATATACAGCATGTTCTCCACACCGGTGATGGCCTGCTCCAAAGGCGCGGCAACGGTATCGCCGATCACTTTGGGGTTGGCACCCGGGAAGTTGGCGCGTACCACAACCGTAGGCGGAACCACTTCCGGGTATTCACTGATTGGTAACTGGAACAGCGAAATGCCGCCCGCAATCAGGATCAGCAAGGAAAGCACAGCGGCGAAAATCGGCCGCTGAATAAAGAACTGGGAAAAATTCATCGGAGTTATCGTCCCTTAACCGCGAGGAGTTGCAACGCTGGCCAGCTTCGGCGCGCCAGTGGCGGGCTTGATTTGCGGCAGGTTGCTGGCTTCCAGGGCTTGTCGTTGTTGAGCCAGTGCGGCGAGGGTCTGTTCGTTGGCCATCGGGATCACTTCAGGCGTCACCGGTGAGCCAGGGCGCACTTTCTGCAAGCCCTTGACGATAATGGTGTCGTCTTTGTTCAAACCGCTGCGAACAATGCGCAGGCCTTCGATTTTCGGCCCCAGGTCCACGGCGCGGTACACCGACTTGTTGTCAGCATCCATCACCAGCACGAACTTCTTGCCCAGGTCAGTACCCACGGCTTCTTCATTGATCAGCACGGCGGAGTAGGTGCCGCTGCCCACCAGTTTCAGGCGGGCATACAAGCCGGGAGTGAAACTGCCGTCGGCGTTGTCGAATACGGCGCGACCGCGGATGGTGCCGGTCTTGGGATTGACCTGGTTGTCGACAAAGTTCATCTGGCCCAGGTGCGGATTGCCGTCTTCGTTGGACAGACCGAGGTAAACCGGAGTGGTCTGGCCGCGCTGGCCCTGACGGGCAAGTTGGCTGTATTTGAGAAACACGCGCTCGTCGGCGTCGAAGTAGGCGTACACCTTGTCGGTGGATACCACGCTGGTCAGCGGCGTGACATCGGCGGAGACGATATTGCCTGCAGTGATTTCGGCACGGCTGACGCGACCGGTGATCGGCGAAGTGACGCGGGTAAAGCTCAGGTTGAGTTTTGCCAGATCCAGTTGTGCCTGGATCGCGGCAACACCGGCGCGGGCTTCTTGCGCTGCGGTGGTGCGTGAGTCGGCCAGTTCTGCTGAGATGGCATTGCTCTGGCGCAGACGCTCGCCGCGCTGGGCTTCGTTTTCGGTACGGCTGGCATTGGCGCGAGCTTGCTGCACCTGGGCTTCAAGCTGACGCACGGTGGCCTGGAACGGACGTGGATCGATCTGGAACAGCAGGTCGCCCTTTTTCACCAGGGCGCCCTCGGTAAAGGCGACCTGATCAATCTGGCCCGACACGCGTGGACGGATTTCAACGGTTTCAGGCGCTTCCAGGCGCCCGGTGAACTCGTCCCATTCGTTGACCGGCTGTTCTAGTACCTTGGCCACACTGACTTTTGCAGCGGGAGCTGGAGCAGTCGCTTGGGGAGTTTTGCCGCATGCACTCATCACTACGATGGCCAGGGCCGCGAGTGGGAAGCGCAAATGTTTAAGTGACTGTTCCATGAGAGGGGAGTCCGCCAATCTATTGAGATGGGCGGATAATGCTGGCGCGCGTGCCGGGGAACGAATCGAACCCAGCGAAGATCAATATCATCCGGAATGATACAAAGCGTTACCAAGCTCTCTAGCTTGCGCTTTTTGATAGGAGACTATCAATTAAATCCCGCGTTATACGCGCCCGGGTTTCTGCGGGTGCGGCTATTCAGGCTCCCAGGTATCGTTTTCATCCTCATTGATGCTGTACCAGGTGTACCAGGTCTGCCGGCTTAAATGACCTCTGGCGTTGACTTTGCTGGTGGGCCTGCCCAACGGGTCATAAAACAAGCTATCGCTGTAACCATTGTTGCGCAGGGCCTCATCATCGCTGTAGCGGTGCTGGTCGACGAAGTAAGCTCGATAGATGCGGATCGCTTGCCCCTTGTTGTTGTATTCGACCCTGGCGCTGACCCGCCAGCGCTTCTCGCAGCGCTGCTGCTCAAGGCTCAGACGCCCCGATGAGTCGGCTATATGGGCCATGCCTGGGCAGGTTTTTTGTTTGGTTTGCAGGATCCGGCCAAAGCCATCACTGAATGTCAGGTTGAGATGGATATTGATGTCTTCTTTGCTACCGGGGTAGTTGTCCGCCTGCAGCACTGCGCCATAGACCGGCTCGCGTCGTGCCTGGCGCAGTTGTTCAGCCAACTGGCGGTTGTGCGGGTTGCTCATGTCCAGGCTGGCCACACGTGCGCGTGCGCTGGCCCTGATATGCCCGCCCGGGGTCAGATACCCCTGGGCTATCCAGTGCACCTGCAGGGGCGATGGCGGTATGTGGCCCATCCAGTTGAACGGTGCGTAAAAACAGGCGCTGGCGGCATTGTGCAGTGCCGCAGCAGGGTCTTCGATCGCGGCTCCAGGGCTGTCGTCAGCAGGGCGCCGGTACTGTGAGAGGGGGGCGAAACCCGCTGGTTTGCCACGTTCCTGCCCGTAAACGCTGGTTGCCTGCAGTTGCCCGAAGGCGTCGTAGTGCGCTTGCTGAACGTTGCCCTGAGGGTCGGTAACGACAATGGGCAGTAACAGGCGATAGTCATGCACGGCGTGGGTGCTACCCCCGTCCGCTGCGCTCACTGACGTGATATGGCAGTTATAGCGGTCATATGCGAGTCGGGTGACTGAGTGACTTTCAGACGGGCGCACCTCGATGGCCCGATAGAACCCCGGCGCGCCTGCATAACGGGCAAAGCCCTGTTTGAGTGACCAGAGTGTGTTGTGTGCTTTTTCATTGCCGAGGAAAGGTGGCAGCGGATGGTAATGCTCGCGGGCGAGGGTGGCAGGCAGATCAAAAGGTCGTTGCCCGGTTTGGTCGGGCACATTGTCGTAGACAGCAAGCGCTTGTTTGTCCAGCTCTGCACACTCCTGATAAGCGCTCAGCGCCTGAAAGCTGGCCTGGCCCGCCGGCAAGGCTGAGTTGCTGTCTGCGTGGCAGTAATACTGCACGGACAAGCTGCACAGCGTGCGCCGGGCATCTGGCCCAAGCGGGTTGTCAGGTGCGCTGCTGATCAACTGTTCATAGCTGATGCGTTCGGGCTCAAGGCTCCCCTTTTCAAGGATCAGGGCATTGCTGCGCTGGCGGTAGGGCAATTGCAGCCGCCAGCGTTGCGGGCCTTGCAGATGAATGCATTGCGCCAGGGTTTCGCGGATGTAGTAGGCCTGCTGAGCTGGATCATGGGTGTCGCGCCACCATGTCTGCTGATGGGCGGCGATGAAGGGCGGCGGATCGGTCGGACGCTTGCGGCGGGCGTAGTCGATGGTCAGCGCGTGCTCAATACTGCCATAGCGGTCATGACGCAAGTTGATGGTGTGCTGGCAGGCAGGATCGGAGGCTTCGCGCTCGTAGCGGCAGGTCTGCGACTCCAGGGGCAATACCAGCAGGGCACCTGATGGTTGCAGTTGTTGCAGCATATAGCGGTTCTGGTTCACGGTGTAGGGCACCCGTGACGATGGTGGGTCATCGGCGGCGAACACTTCCTCACGCACCACCAGGCCGCTTAGCGCCCGTTGCATTTGCTGCACCTGCGGCGAGGCGGCGGTTGGCAGCAGGGTCTTGCCCAGCGGGTGAGCCTGGGGGTCCCCCGCCCAGTAATCGTCGCGGGGCACGTCGAGGTATTTGCCCGTGTGAAACCAGATTTTGCGCAGCAGGGCTGGCGTGTGGTCCTTGTCGGTTCGAGTAGCTGCAGGGTGCTCGGTGTCGCTTGCCAGCAGCAGACCGTAGCCCTGGAACTTGCGCTCAGCGGCATCGTAATAGCCGTCCCTGTACTCAAAACGCTGGGTCAGTTGGTTGCCACTGATCAGATCCAGTTGTTGCTGCTCGCTGACCAGGTGCATTGCAAATGGCAGACCGCAGATCGGCGGCTTGTTGCTGTCACTGCGCTGCTGTTTTTCATCCAGCCAGTACTGGGCGCTGCTGCGGTAGTGCAGGTGTGCGGCGGCACCCATATTGTTGTTGGTGTTGACCAGCAAATAGGGCTTTTCAGTGACAAAGTCGTAGCGCCAGTGACGCGGCGAGGGGTGGGGGACGGAGAGGATCAGGCTCGCGCAGCCCAGGCCTTGCAGGTCAGCCACACTGACCTGGCAAAAGCGGTCATGCCTGACCCCGTCCGGCCAGGGCAGCACCGTGGGCGTACCCTGTAGACCGTTACCGCAACGGTTGATGAAAATCAGCGCCTGATCGGGCTGAAGATAGATCAGGTCACTGGCGCCACTGCCGTCCAGATCGGCAAGCAAGACCTGCGATGCCTCGAACTCGGCATAGGAGAAGGGCAGTGTGGCAAAGACAAAACCTTTGCCGAAGCGCCCCCGGCCCAGATTCGGCCAGCATTTGATCTCGTTGTGGCGAATGCGGATGAGGTGCTGCTGGCCGCTGCCCAGAATATCGCTGAATGCCAGCAGTTCAGTTACGCCATCGCCAGGCAGCGGCAAGCGGTCATCGTCCGGCTGATGGGGGATATCGGCCCCGGCTGCAAATCCCTGCGGCCCCTGATTGGCATACAGGCGCACGCTATTGCTGCCAATCAGGGCAAGGTCCTGGATGCCATGACCCATCAAGTCAGCGAGCTGGCCCATGGGGTGGAAATACTCCTGCGGCAGCGCTGCAAAGGGCACGAAGCCGGACCATTGGCGGTCATGCTCCAGGGTGAAAAATCCGCTCATGCCCGGTTGGGCAACGATCCACTCCAACTGGCCGTCACCATTGAGATCTGCCAGGGATTGTTGTTGCGGGCTGTTCGGGGCTGCCACGGGGATACGCTCCAGCGCTTGCAGCGGGCCGTAGATCACTTGATTACCCACGCCCCTGAGTGGCTCGCGGTAGTGCCAGTTTTTATCACTGCGGTAGAGCACGCCGGGCACGCCGTCGTTGTACAGGTCAATCAACTGGTAGCCCTGACCGGTGTCGGGGCCTTGCAGAACCTCAAAGGATTGATGGCGTGCGGTGTCGGCGGTCAGGGTGAAAGGGCTGTAAGCCAGCTCCAGAGGTGGCCAGTGGCTGATTGCCCCGGCGGCGTCAAAGGCCTGGTTATGCACGGCCTGCAGCAAGCTGGCCCGGGTGTCGCTGGTCGAATACTCCAGCAACAGGCGTCGGGTCAGAACGGGGGCAGGCCCCAGGGCCGTTTCTTCAGGGAAATAGTGGAACATCAGGATTTGCTGGCAAAGACGCCGCGTACCCAGCTCGAAGCCATAGGCATAACTGCACAATGGATCGCTGCGTTCCATCCAGGGTGTTTGCTCAAGATAGGTGGGGGGTTGGGTCAGCCCGGTAAAGCGCTCGCCGTAGTCAAACAGCAACTCAAAATGCCACTGCTTTTGCGCCAGGGTTGCGCGGGACCAGAGAGACAGTTGGGCCATGGCGGTGATGTTCGCGTAGCAGATACGGCTCAAGTAGCGCTGAGCGCTGAAATCACGCTGAGTATCGCCCCGGGTGTCCGCTTTGTAGTGGTAGCCGATCTGCTCGCCGTGAGGGGTGAGGCTTTCTTCAAGCAACCATTGCGCGACATGGCCCGCCGCCTTGGGGTCAGCGATACGCGCCGAGGGTGTCTTGCCATACAGATGGATATCGCCATCTGCGCCCTGAACCAGCCAGAACCCGGCGCTATCCGCTGTCGATGACCAGTGCTCGATGCGGTCGAAGCTGGATTCGTGACGTGGCACATAGCGCACCACGCTGTATTGCGTATCCAGTTGCAGGTCGTTGTAGTGGTCGACGATACGGGTTTGCAGTGTGCCTTGCGCCGTTCGCAGCGGGAGCAGTTCGGCTCCCGAAGGGGCAATGAATATATCTTCGTCGTTGTAGGCGGGTACACCCTTGAGGGTACTGCGGCCAATGGCGCCCGCAGCCGCCACCCAGCCCATGCCGAACGGACCGTTGCCCAGGGTGCTGTGATAATCGAGGCTGATTGCCGGGGCATGGCCACGCCCCGGGGATATGGGCAGCGGGATCTGAAATGACGCAGCACCGGTTAGCCCCACGGCACCCCAGCCGGTACCGATACTGTGGATGGCACCACCGCCCTTGGGCAGGGACGGTGTAAGCACCTCGCCTTGTGCGCTCATTGTTGACCTCCTGCGCTTCTTGCGGTGTAGCGCACATGCACAATGATGTCGTTCAGCGACTTGAGCATGGCCAACTGGGTCGTGTGGTTGGGGAACGTCAATTGCCATCTGGACACCGCTCCGGTGTATTCAAACGGCAGATAGCGCTCGTCGGTGTCGAAGTTGAGGGTAAACAGGCCGCTGTCACTCAGGCCGGTGGAGAGGGCGACCTGCTCCCTGACCCGCAGGTTCTCGCGAGTATCGGCGGGGCTTTCGGATAACTGGGTCTGGTTCCAGGTCTGGGTCAGGATCGCGCGAATATCCTCATAAGGCCCGAGCGTGGCGGGCAGGGATACACTTACGCTTTTGATCCGGCGCAGATAATGGCCGGGGTAGTCGGCGTCAAACAGCGCCTTGGTCAACTCGAAGTCGACGCTGGCGCTGGTGAGTAATTGCTGGCTGAGTGCGCTCCACTCCTTATTGGCTGTGGTGCTGGTGTCTTTGCCATGCAGTTGGCGCAAGGACAGGGTTTTGCTGATTTCCAGCTCGCGCTGGTTGCGTTGCAAATAAGCCCTGTTCATTGCTTGCAGGTGCAGCTTTAGCGATTCCCCGGCGGTCATCCCCTTGAATTGATTGTTCCAGGCGCTGCCTTGAATAAAACCGGTATTCCAGTCGGCACGTTCAAATTGCCAGCACGCCTGGGCGGCCAAACACATCGAATGGGCCGCGTCGTACGCCTGATAGTAGAACGCCGCCAATTGGCTGTTGAGCCATTGATTCAGCTGTCTACCCGAGAAGCGCTTGTTGAGCAGCTCATAGGTAAGCCGGGCCTGATCCATTGCCGTTTCGCTGTGCTGCAGTTGCAAGCGCAGCAGGGCGCTCTGCTGTGTGTGGGCCTTGATCTGCACGTCGAGCTGATTGAGCTCCAGCCGACACTGCTCCAGCGCCTGGCGCCATTCCTGGGCGCGGCGGTTGAACAGCTCGGTGCGATCCAGGTGATTGGCATTGGAGCGCTTGTCATTGGCCACACCCTGGGCCACCGCCTGAATGGCATGAAACGCGCCTTCGAAGCGCATGCCGCCGTTGGAGGTGCCGAATATGTTGGGCGCCAGCATTGCCATCCCGGCACTCGCCTGGGCTGCTGAAGCGGCCCTGTCCCATTGCGCGCTTTCCAGATAATGCTGGCTGGCGCGCGACTCTGCTGCGGAGATGCCTTCCTTAAGCAATTTTTCGAAATAGTGCACGCGGCCTTCGATCACCTGTCGGCTGGCGAGCAGGGCCATATGGTTGGTGGCGTCGACCGTCATGCCTTGAAGTTGTTGGTCAAGGGCGATCCTGGCCAGGTCCCAGGCATGCTGTTGTTGTAACTGCATAAGCTCGTTTTGGTCCTGGCGTTCGAACAGCAGCAGCAAGGTGCTGCCGAGCTGGATGACATTCTCGACCAGGCCCATTGCCTGCGCGTAAACCACCGCAAAGCGATAATGGCCGATATCCGCCAGCGGCATATTTGCTGTGGAGCCGTTGCTGGAACCGGCGCTGCGGGCGTAATGGGTGAGCAGTGAACGGGGGGGCTGCGCGGGGGCGTACACAGGCAGATGCAAGGGTTTCCCGGTAATGCTGAGGTGATTGCGCAGGTTGTATAACCGGCTTTCGATCTTGTCCCGACGCGCTTCCAGATCGGGGTTGAGAGGCCGGCACAGTACGCTGGCCTCCGAGGTGCTCAGCTCGTGCAGGGTCATGGGTTCCCAAGGGTCGGCATCGGTGTTGACCGGTCGCGGGCCGAGCAGGTGGTTGATCCGTACATACCAGAGTTTGGCTTCTGCCAGGCTGTCGGCGCTGGTTTGACGGTAGGCGGCATCACCCCGGTTGAACAGGATGTCCAGATACAGCATGTACAAGGCCTGACGAAAGTGAACCGGGGTACTGAGCGCGATCTGGTTCGGGTCATCCGGGGTGTACTGCGCGTAACCGGGTTCGGCCGTGGTTGGGGTCAGGGCATGCAGCTTCCAGTAGTCGGGGCCTTGTCGGGGATCAGTAGTTGTACGGGTCGGGTCGAAGAGGTAAGTAAGCCAGGCTTGGGCCTCGGCATAGCGCTGCTCCATATTCAGGCGCCAGGCCACCAGCCACGGCAGGTACAGGAACAACTCCCAAAAATATTTGCCGTGAGCACCATGGAAATCCAGCATCGCCGGCGCCGTGTTATGAGGCAGTGCAGGTTCGCGCCATTGGCTGGCGGTCATCGAGAACAGGCGGTCAAGGCTGACACTGGCGGCGGCGCTTAATTGCCTGCTGACCTCGGTGTTCATGCGCACGGGGAGGCGTGGTGTCTGGACCAGGGTATTGTCGCTGTACTGGATAATCGAACCGCTGAAGTCGATGAACTCCGCCGTACCTTCAGCCTGTGCCGCGCCACGGGTGATTCTTGGCGCCAGAGGCGGTGCAGTTGCCGAATCGCCCGGGTTCAGGGTCAGGCTAAAGGCTTTAAGGGCATAGCCGCGGATGATGCGGTCGTTATGGCGTGTATCCGTATCGAAAATCAGTACCCCGTGAATGATCGTGATGGGGCGCGCACTGCCGGTGGAACCGCTGCTTTGCTCTTCGTGGGGGCGCAGGGTTTTGGGGTTGAGTTGAATATGGGCGCTGAAGGGCTGGGCGGGATCCAGGCTCAGGGAGGAGCCATTGAGTTCCCGTCGCGATGTATTGGGCGCGCCGACAATTTGGCTGTTGCCGCGATGGAGCTTATGAGGGTGAGGTGTGTCTTCGTGCCGCGGGGTGATGATGACGGGCTTGTAGTGGCGGGCATATAGCGTGGCCCTGGCGTGATCGAACAGCCAGTCTTTCTGGGGGTCTGCCGGACTGTTGGCTTCAGCATGGAAGTGGACAGCAATGCGGTAGTCGGTATTGGTGTTTTCAAACATGAAGTTGAAAGCGTCGTACTCGATGTACTTGCCTTTAAGGTCGACCTCCCAATCCAGGCGTACCGGCCTGGCCAGCAGTGGCTGGACAGTGCCGGCCGCGGAATCGGCGCGCTCATGGATCAGACCGGAGTACACAAGGCCGGTCTTCAGGCAGGTAATGGACAGGGATATCCAGTTGCACGGCGGGCTGATCTCGGAATTGATTGTGAGCACCGAGCCATTTTGCAGCATCGGTTTGCTGTGGCCACCAGTGGGCGGGCGCAGGAGGGTCAGATCCAGGGTCAGTTCGCCGCCCCTGGTGCTCGCCTTGAATGTCACGCTCTGGTGTGCGGGGAATTCCCGGGCCAGCCTTGTCGTCACTTCCAGCACACAGGAGGTGGCGTTGAAAACAATGTCGCCTGCCATGGACTGGTCGCTGATATAAGCCTGCATGCCATCGAAGTTCCAACCCGCCGGAACAGGATTCGGGGTGCTGTTGAGCATGCCGGTGACGGCAATGGTTTCGCTGGCTGGAGCGTGGAAATTTAGGTTCTGATGGTTGTTGTAGATAAAGAGGGATAAATAGCGTTTGGCCAGCTTTTCGTGCTCGGGTGTGGACTTCATGTCTGCCACTGTGCCCCTTGAAAACAGGTGTTTCTGGGCAAAGCTCTGATCGATTCTTACGGCCTGAAAGTAGTCACTGCGGCTGTGGTCCTTGCTCACAGCACGCGATAAGGGCGCATGGGCATTGAGCCCCAGAAACAATGAGGGCGGTTGAGTGGTGGAATCAAGGACGGCGACTGTTTGAGTGGCCTGTTTCAGTGCCTCCATATCCAGTTTGTTGAGCTCTTTCATGACGCAGTATTCGTCACTGCATACCTGCGGCACACTCCAGCTGCCATCGTAGTTCAGATAGGTGAAACACAGGCGAAACTGGATAAAGCGGCTTTTAAGAAAGCTTTCCAGGCGTGTTTTATAACTCTTCTCGGACTCCCCGGGATCGGACCAGGAATACTCGCTGCTGTTGCTGCCTGCCGCAGGTGACAGGCACTGAGCCCAGACGACAAACAGGCGATTGTTGAAATACACCGGGCGCACGCTGTGTTCGGGGATATTTCCTGAAGCAGGAAGGGAGATTTTTTTCCAGTCGGACCAGGCTACCGGCTGCGGTGTATCCAGTTTGTAAGGTGCAACCCCTCCGGCGTCTTGCTGAAGTCCACGGCGGGACATATCCAGTGAGCGCCAATAATAGGTGTTGTCGACATTCGACCTGCCAACAAAGTAGTAAGTGCTGCTGGCGAAATTGTCCTTGTCGCCGTCGATATAGCCGTTGAGGGTTTTGAGGTTGGCGATTTCTTCGAAACGGATCAAATAGCGCTGAATGGCGGGCAGCACACTGTCCGACTGGATCCGACACTGGTTTATATCGTTTTCCAGTTGCTGGAAACTGTCGGTTTTATGGCTGCGCAACATGGGGTTCAGGTAGTTGGCCGGAAAGTGGCGCAGTTGTTGAACCGTACGCCACAGCGAATAGGCATTCAGGCTGTCGCGCCAATGGGCGTGTTGGGCAGCGCTCATGCCCCGGGTTTCATAACCCGGCTCGAGGCCCAGCGAAATGGCGTTGATATATTGCTGCAGGCTGGCAATGGCACTGGCTACGCGAGTGGTGGGCACTGCCTGGCTGACCTGCATATCGAGCAGCCACCAGGCGTACAGGTCATCGGCAGTGCTGATTCCGTACCCGAGCAGGTTGCTGTCTTCAGGTACCGCATAGGTGAGGCAAAGCGCGAGCAGTGCATCACGTAATTGTTCATTGAGTTGCTGATGGAGTTGTTCTGACATGGTCATTCCCTGAACGATGCAAAGGCTTATGGGTGGGCGGCAAGGATGGCGCTGCCGACCTGTTTCCAGTCGTCAGAGCTGAAGGTGGCTGTCAAACCTGTCGCCATCAGCAGACGGTGGGCCGAAAGCCCCGTCAGCCTGGCGGTGTCATGGCAGCGCATTAGCCAATCCAGTTGTGCCATTGAGAGCACCCGCTTGTTTGGCAAACGATCGACCAGCGCCAGTACTTCGCTGGTGCTCCAGCCCAGCATCAGGGATAACTGCTGATTGATTTTTGTGGCCGATTCCGGGCCCTGACCCAGCTCATTGGCCAGCCGCAAGTAATTGAGCACGGTGTTGTGATCGACCGCGTACAGCTCACTGAAGTGATTGAACCTGTTGAACAGATACAGGGTGCTCAGGGTCAGGCGCAGGGTTGCGGATCCGGTGTGTTCGGCATCCAGCCAATGGGGGTTATGCACGAAGGCTTGCAGTGCCAGGTGGCTGATGGGCAGTTGCAGGTCCATCTGGGCATTGGGTAGAAACAGCAGCAAGTGCTTGAGTGTTTCCCGGGAGCCGTCACTGCCCAGCGCGTTGGCGAAAATGCGCGTTGCTTGTTTGCCTTTGTGTTTGAGCAGATCGGGCGCCTCACTGGCCTGGGAGTTGTCCTTGAGCAACTGTTGCACTTGCTCCCTGAAGGGCAGCAACAGTGTGTAAGCCGCCGAAATCTGGCTGTTGAGCTTGTGTTTTACATCGGCCTTGAGCGTCTGGTTGCGTTCAGGGTCCTGGCTTAGGGTTATGTATCGATCAACCATGTGCGCAATGCTTTTTTCCAGGCTGTCGGGTTTCGGCTGCCTGGGTAGCTGGGGCTGTGCGCGTAACAACCCTTTGGCCAGCAGTACGCTCCAGGAATACGGCAAGGGCTTTACCTGCGCTTCGGGCCGGGGCAGGTCCAGTCCGTCGATAAGGGCCTGGGGCAGTAAATACCCTTGCAAGCGCTGCAGCACATCGTCGACCTCCTTGAGTCGCTGCTGTACGCGTAATGTCTCAGTCGCCGTCTCCAGCAGCAGTTGCTGGCGCAACTGTGGCACGCTGATACCGATGTTCTTGATCCAGGTGACCGCCCAGTCCAGTTGCATCAGCACATCGAGAAAGTCTGCTGGCGCGTTGCTGCCCGATGTGCGCAAGTCGGGTTTGACCAGTTGCTGTCGGTACGTCTCGCCCCCGAGCAATTGGGCAAGGTGATCGCAATCCCTGACGCTGAGGCCGAACATGCCGGGGACTGTGGCCTGGCGATAGAGGCTGGAGAGGGTGGCAATATTGCGGCCGGGTGCGCTCAGGTAGTGGCGCGTACGGCTTTTCAGCAAACCCAGAGATTCGGGCGTGTCTTCGAGACCCAGGGCTGCGCAGATCTGATACAGGGAGGTATCCGTTGTGTCGAGGTCTAGCGGCTGGTTGTCCAGGGTTAGGGGTGAGTTGAACCCGCGAGGCGGATTGAACACCTGATCGAACAGTGCCGGGTTTTGCCCGACTCCGTGTACGGGTATCTGGAATAGCCAGGCCGAAAATACCTCGGGCCTGAGGCCGTAGCTTTTGCTCAGATAGCGAAATACACCCAGTGCCCGCAGGCTATTGTCATTGATCGCGAAGTACTGTGTGGCAGAGGTTTCGCAACGCATGGCGCTGTACAGCAGGGTATCCAGATCGACAAATGGCATGTCGAGCCAGCGTTGCAGGCGGATCATCCGTTGCAACCGGTCATGACGCTGGATGCTGGTGTGTTGCAGGTGAGTTTTTCCGGTTGTATCGCTGCCCAGCCCGAGTTGTTTTTGCCCTGCCATTAAGGGGCCATTGATATAGCGGGCACCCACTCTGAGATCTTCAGCCATCTGATCGGGATTTTGTATGACGTTGTCAGACAAGCTCGGTCGATAGCTGCCTTGTGCCAGCAGTTCATTGAACTGCTGGCTGTTCAATCCTGTGTGCTGCATGAACTGCTGGCGTTCGGTGATGGGCTGGCTGTTGCCATAGTGCCGTTTGTAAAAGGCCGCCGGTGCCGGGTCGAGAGTCGGGTTTTGCCCGTGAATGCTTTCGCTCAGCAGGTTTTGCTGAGCGGGGCTGAGAAGAGTGAGCAGGCGTTGCGCCACATAGGCTTCCTGCTGGATCGTGCCGTACTTGTTCTCCGGGTGCTGGCTGCAGGGCAGCTTCAGGCTTATGCGGTAATTCAGGGCGCCGAGCCCCGGTTTATTACCTGCCAGCCCCAGTACGCATTGGCGGTGGGCCAGGTCAAACGGCAACAGGAAGGGGTAGCGCAGGTCGGCCAGTATCTGCTCAACCGGGCGGTTGCCATAGAGGTCACGGTTATTGCCCAGGTAAGCCTTGACGGGCTCGGTGAGGGCTTCATTGACCAGAGTCAGCAGGGGCACCTGGCGAGTGGTGTTCTCTGCATCGATCACCAGCGCCTGAAGCATGGGCCGGCGCTGGGCGAGGGTGGCTTTGGTTCGCGTCCCTTTGCCGGTTTGCTCCACCTGCAATGCAAACAGGTATAGCGCGCGCAGATATGCAGCAGGCGAGTCGACAGCAGCCAGGGACGTTGCCGAACAAAAAGCGTCCTGGTCATTTTCGAACAGGGCCGAGTAGGTAGGGGATGAGATTTCCTTAGGCATGGTGAATATTCCTGAGCGTGCAGCGGGTGATCCACTGCACGACAGAAAATTAGCATTGCCAAGGTGCGTTTTTCGGCCAGCCGCAAGCACTGCAGGCTTTAGGATTTGTCGTTATTGGCGGCGAGCTTGGTGCGCTGAGGCTGGAGGTTTTTTATATTTGCGGTGAAGGCAGGGGACTACATTGCTGTCCCCCCCTATCGGGTTGCAAGGCCGGGTCAGAAGTTGATCGAGGCGCTTAGCCGTGCGGTCAGCGGTGCGCCCTGGAACACATAGTTGTCGCCCATGTATTCGCCCACATCACGCCAGTAGCGCTTGTCGAACAGATTGTCGACGGTCAGGCGAAACACCGTATCGTAGCCGTCAATGCGAGTGCTGTAGCGACTGCCGATATTGAAAATGGCGTAAGCGTCGGCCTGTGTTTCGCCCAGCTGGCTGGCGTATTTCTTGCCGCTGTACTGCACGCCACCAAGCAGGGCCAGGCCATCGACCCAGGGCAGGGCATAATCGCCGTAGAGGCTGGCGCGCAGGGTCGGCACGTTAATGGTCTGGTGACCTTCATACTCCGGGGTGCCGCTGCCGGTAACCCGGGCCCGGATGGCCGCCACACTGGCCGCTATCTGCAAGCGGTCAGTGGCCCAGCCGTTGGCGGCCAGTTCCAGGCCGGTGTTTTTCTGCTGGCCTTGCTGTACGTAGGTGAACGTGTCATCTGCCTGGGGTTGGGAGTACTGGTAGGCCTGACGAATCTGGAACAGCGTGGCGCTCAGGCTGATGCGTTGCCAGTCGTACTTGATCCCGGCCTCGATTTGTCGCGATACCGTGGGGGCGAGTATTTCAAAGGCATTGCTGGCAAACCACGGTGCTTCGCCGCCCAGGGACAGGCCCTTGCTGTAGCGGGTGTAGAGGGTCATGTTCTGCACCGGCTTGTAGATCAGCGCGGCCTGGGGCAGGAATTCATAGCGTTGGGTGTGGCGGGTGGTGTCGCCAGCGCTGTCGAAGGTTTTTTCATCCAGGCGCACTTCGCGCCCGCCCAGCACGGTCTGCCACTGCTCGTTAAAGCTGATCCGGTCGTTGAAAAATACGCCGTACTGGCGGCTGTCCAGGCGGCGGTGGCTGTCTTTGAGCGCACCTTCGTAGCGGTCAAGATTCTCAGGTTCGCTATCGATGTTGCCGCTGCCGAGCCAATGATTGATGGCTTCGCGGTTATCGACGACTCGCCGAAATGCACTTGTGCCTACGGCCAGTTCATGGCCGATTTTGCCAGTATTGAAGTTGCCGCTGAGTGCTGCTTGCACTTCATCGTTGCGTCGCGTGTCGTCGGGGCTGCGGAAGTCGTAAATATCGTAGCCGCCCTCGGGGGTGAAGTAGTTGCCTACATTTGGGGTGACGCAGCCGATCGTGCAGCCGCCCCATGCAAACGAACTGTAATCGTCGATCACTACTTTGCTGCGCGAGGCACTCAGGCTGCCTTTCCAGCTGTCGCTGAAGCGGTACTCAAAGTTGCCGTTGATATTCAGCGAATCAATGGTCACCGGTTTGGAGCCGCTCTGGTGCGCCAGCAGTTTTTTCGGTGAGGCGTGGTGCGGCAGTTCGCTGCCACCAAGCAATTGATAGCCTGGCACCGAACGCTGCTCCTTGTTCTGGTATTCCACATCCAGTTGCAGCAGGGCATCGGGGCTGATGTTCCAGTCGAACGCCACGGAGGCGAAATCGCGCTGACCATTGGCGTGCTCAACGTAAGAATGAATGTCCTCATGGGCAAAGTTGGCACGCAGGCCGAACTGCTGTTCGCTGCCGAACCAGCCGCCCACGTCCGCGGCCATATAGCCGCTGCCGCGATCGTCGGTAGATAGCGTCACCGAGCGTACATCGGCAGCCCGTTTGGTCACGTAATTGACCACGCCGCCAGGTTCGGAAACTCCGCTTTGCAGGCCCGCCAGGCCCTTGAGCAATTCCACCTGCTGCTTGTTTTCCAGGCCGACGTTTTGCTCACCGGTGATGGTGCGGCCATTGATCTTGTAACTGCTGGCCGAGTTCAACGAGAAGCCGCGCACTACGAAGTTTTCGTAGTAACCGACCGGCGCATAGCTTTCACCTACCGATGCATCGTTTTTCAACACATCGCTGAGCAGGCGCGCTTGTTGGTCTTCAATCAGCGCATCGGTAAACACCGAGATGGCAGCCGGAGTGTCGAGCAAGGGCGCCGCCTCGAAACCGCCGACCCAGGCGTTATCGGCCTGATAAGCGCCATTATCGTCGGCAGTTACAGAAGTTACCGGTAATTCGGTTTTGGCTGCGTGTGCCGCAGGTACGGCACTGGCCAGCAACAGGCCCAGGCTGAGCAAATTGAGCGTGAACCGCGGGGCGGACTCTCCCTCGTTGAAAGTCCGATAAAGCATTTTCATGCACAGCTCCAGAACGGTGGGCAGGCTTGTGGCCAAGGCCTGTTGATCAAGCGGGCTATCATACAGCTACTCGCGACTTGGGGCTGGGTGGGTGTGCTGAATTCGTCATGCCTACAGGCTGATTCGATCAAGCCACCGGGCTTGCAATGGGCCAGGCTGCAAGGTCTGTTAAGGAGCTGAAAATGATCCGACTGACCCTGGCCCAGGCTTACGAACTGGCCGAATCGATCTTGTTGCATAACGGTTTCAATGGCGCCCATGCCCGAGCGGTGAGCGCTACGGTGCTGGCCGGGGAGCGCGATGGATGCGCTTCCCACGGTTTGTACCGGGTACTCGGCTGTGTCAATTCGCTGCGTGCGGGCAAGGTGTCGGCCGATGCCGAACCGCAGGTGATCGATCAGGCGCCTTCGATTGTGCGGGTGGATGCGGCGGGCGGTTTTTCCCAGTTGGCGTTCCAGGCCGGGTTGCCTTTGCTGGAGGAAAAAACCCGGGTTAACGGCATTGCGGCGCTGGCGATCAATCATTGTGTGCATTTTTCGGCACTGTGGGTTGAGATCGAGCAACTGACTGCCGCCGGGCTGGTGGCCTTGGCCTGCAACCCGAGCCATGCCTGGGTTGCACCTGCGGGCGGCAACCAGCCGGTGTTCGGCACCAACCCCATTGCTTTTGGCTGGCCACGGGCGGGGCGTGATCCCTTTGTATTCGATTTTGCTACCAGTGCCATTGCTCGTGGTGATATCGAGCTGCACTGTCGGGCGGGCAAGGCGATTCCTGAGGGCTGGGGAGTTGATGCTCAAGGACTGCCGAGCACAGACGCCAGTGTAGTGCTGGATACGGGGGCAATGCTGACATTTGGCGGGCACAAGGGCTCGGCGCTGGCGGCGATGGTTGAGTTGATTGCCGGGCCATTGATTGGTGATTTGACCAGTGCCGAGTCACTGGCTTATGACGCGGGCAGCAAGTCGTCGCCGTACCATGGCGAGTTGATTATTGCCTTTGATCCGCAGCGTTTTCTGGGGGCAGCGACCGAGCAGCATCTGGCCCGTGCCGAGCTGTTGTTTGCCGGTATCGAAGGGCAGGGCGCGCGGTTGCCGTCGCAACGCCGGTACGAGGCGCGGGCGCGCAGTAAGGTGGAGGGGGTGCAGATACCGCAGGGGTTGTATGACGATTTGCTGGGGTTGCTGAGCTAGCACATGGATGAAAGTTGTGGGGACTGGCTTGTCAGCGATGCTTGCACCCCGGTGTTTCAGGGGGGGGGGCGAGTCGATGCCATCGCGGGCAAGCCCGCTCCCACAGGAGCTGGCTTGCCAGCGATTCTGGCAGGGTTACCGAGTCGATGCCATCGCGGGCAGGTCGAACCGCCGCTCCCACAATGCACTTCAGGTTACGTCGGCTGCAATTGCCAACCCAACACGTTCAACAGATCGCAGCCGTCACGTAGCAACAGTGCAGCAGCTTTAGATATATGTTTGAGATCAACAGAGTCAGTCTCCTCCAGCTCGTGGGCGGAAAAAGTTTCCATCAGTTGAGTTACTGCCAGTACACGGGCGACGGCGTTGGCGTGGAGTACATCAGCAGGAGTATTGCGATCGATAAGCAAGGCAGGGATGGTGCAGTCAATTGCTGTAAGCGGAATAAATTGGTTCATATGGGGCAACCTCTAGAACAGGGATTTAAGCCCTCCGCTCTTGTCGCCAAACAAAAACAGGTGGCTGCTGCACGCGGGTTGGCGAACCGGCAAATCCCGAAATCCGGCAGATCCAAAGATCTCCCACGCACAGCTGCCATAAAGCATTGCGAGCAAAATACACGCTTAGCCATAGATAGCAATTACGCATTATTTCGAGACTGTACAGGTCGCCAAACCCGGTCGCCCAAAGGCGAGGGCTGACTATAGGTGTCGTGCAGTTGCCTCGGCAATTGGAAAACCTGTGCGAAAAATCCTGAAAAAACGTGAGCCTGGCAAGATCCTCTAAATTTCATGAGTACTACAAAAGCTATGGAAGCTGGCTTGCCAGCAATGCAGGCACCACTGTATGTCAGGGTTACCGAGTCGATGCCATCGCGGGCAAGCCCGCTCCCACAGTACTGCCCGCAGCAATCAATCAATCAAAGACCGACATCGGGCAGATGCGGGCGGTTGGCCAGGGCCTTGGCCATGATCCGTTCGACAAATTCGCGGTCTTCCCGTGGCAGGGCCAGGCGCGGCGGACGGGTCAGGGCGCTGCCGCGACCGGCAATGGCTTCACACAGCTTGATGCACTGCACCAGGTCGGCGCGGGCGTCCAGATGCAGGATCGGCATCAGCCATTCATAAATCGGCATGGCCTCGGCAAAGCGTCCGGCCCTGGCCAGGCGGAAGATGGTTTCACCTTCCCCGGGGAATACGTTGGACATCCCCGAGACCCAGCCTTCGGCACCCACGGCGATACTCTCCAGCACCACATCATCGAGCCCGGCAAACAGCACAAAGCGGTCGCCGACTTCATTGCGGATATCGATAAAACGGCGGGTGTCGCCCGAGGAATCCTTGAAGCACACCACGTTGTCGCAATCGGCCAGGGAAATCAGGATTTGCGGGGTGACGTCGTTTTTGTAGATCGGCGGATTGTTGTAGACCATCAGTGGTACGTCGGCATTCTTGGCCACGTAACGATAGTGCTCGGCAGTTTCGAAGGGCTTGGAACCGTAGACAAGCGCGGGCATCAGCATCACGCCATCGACGCCGACCTTGCGCACGGCGTTGGCCACTTTGGCCGCCTGCACGCTGGTAAATTCGGCCACGCCGCAGATCACCGGCACACGACCGCGGGAGGCATCTACCGCGACTTCGGTGACGGCGATTTTTTCTTCGGCGGTCAGCGAGGTGTTTTCCCCTACAGAGCCGCAGACCACCAGGCCCGATACGCCGTCACGGATAACGTTGGAAATCACCTGGTGGGTTTTGTCCAGGTTGATGCTGAAGTCATCGTTGAATTGAGTGGTCACCGCAGGGAAGACGCCACTCCAGTTGATGCGCTTGCTCATTGTTTGTTGCCTCCGGTTGGATGATGGTATTTCGTATACGGTTGATTGCGAAAAATGAAAATGTACTGTCCCTGTGGGAGCGGGCTTGCTCGCGATGCAGACGACTCGGTTTTGCTGGCACACGCGGTGATGCGATCGCGAGCAAGCTCGCTCCCACAGGGGTAAGGGTGTGTATGCAGATTTGTTACGCACCTGGCCAGGTATCCGAAAGGCGATAGCCCTGTGGCCACGGGTCGCTCGGGTCGAGCAGTAACTGGTGGGTGCCGGTAATCCACGCCCGCCCGGAGATGCACGGGTAGATCGCGGTGCGCCCGGCCACTTCGGTCATGGAGTCAATGCGGCAATGGAATTCGGAACCGATAATCGAGCGGCCGATAAAGCGATCGCCCACCTTGAGCACGCCCTTGGCCTGCAATACCGCCATGCGCGCCGAGCAACCGGTGCCGCAGGGCGAGCGGTCAATCTTGCCCGGGCGGATCACCACCGCGTTGGCGCCGCTGGCGATACCGTTCTCATAAGTCACAGGCGCAGCGATCTGGCAAAAGGAGATATGCGACCAGTCCGGGTTCAGTGGGTGAGTGAAGCCCAGTTGCTCGTTGGCAGCACGGGTGATTTTCAGGCCGATCTCAACGAGGTCCTTCGCTTCATCCGGGCTGATGGCAAAGCCCAGCTCTTTGGCATCGGCCAGCACAAAGCTGTCGCCGCCATAGGCGGTGTCGACCTTGAGTGAACCCAGGCCTTCAACTTCAATCCAGGCATCCAGGCGGTCGGCGAAGGAGGGTACATTCTTGATCTCGACCCGCTGCACCTTGCCGTCGCGGCAATCGGCCACGGCTTCGATCAGCCCGCCGGGGGCTTCGAGCACCAGCCGGGTTTGCGGTTCAGTCATCGGCAAAATGCCGCTGTCGAGCAGTACCGTGGATACGCAGATGGAGTTGGAACCCGACATCGGCGGTGTGTCAGCCGGTTCCATGATGATCCAGGCCATTTGCGCCCGCGGGTCCTTGGCTGGCACCAGCAGATTGACGTGACGGAACACCCCGCCGCGTGGCTCATTGAGCACGAAGTTGCGCAGGGTTTCGTCCCGGGCGATCCAGCGTGACTGCTCCCACACCGTTGCACCGGGCGGTGGCGCGACGCCGCCGACGATCACGTCACCGACTTCGCCCTCGGCGTGACAGCTGACCACATGAATGACTTTCGATGAACGCATGTTCTGCTCCTATTTGACCGATTTGAGGAAGGCCGCGGTTTCCGCGTGCACAGGGTTGCCGATGACTTGGTCGGGGGAGCCGATTTCGTGCACCAGGCCATTGCGAAAGAACGCCACGCGGTCGGATACATCTCGCGCAAAGCGGATTTCGTGGGTTACCAGGACCATGGTCATGCCGTCTTCGGCGAGCATGCGCATGGTGTCCAGCACCTCGCCCACCAACTGCGGGTCGAGGGCCGAGGTGGCTTCGTCAAACAACATGTAGTCCGGTGACATGGCCAGGGCGCGGGCAATCGCCATACGCTGTTGCTGGCCGCCGGAGAGCTTGCCGGGGAAAGCCTTGAGCTTGTCGCCCAGGCCCACATGGGTCAGTTGTTGCACCGCCAGGGCCTCGGCTTCGGCCTTGCTTTTGCCCAGCACCTTGCGTGGCGCGAGCATGACGTTTTCCAGCACGGTGAGGTGCGGGAAGGCGTTCCATTGCTGGAATACGATGCCGATTTTCTGGCGCAGGTGGTTGAGGTTGGTGGCGCGGTCGTGGACTTCGATGCCGTCGACGCGGATATGACCCTTCTGGATCGGTTCCAGGCCGTTGATGCACATCAGCAGGGTCGACTTGCCGGAGCCGGAGCCGCCGATAATCGACACCACTTCACCCTTGTTGACGGTCAGGCTCACGCCCTTGACCACTTCAAGGTCGCCGAAGGATTTATGCACGTTGTCGATCTCAATCATTTTCTTGCCACCTTTTTTCCAGGCGAGCGCCAAGGCGGGCAACCACCAGGCTCATGACGTAATAAATAAGGCCCGCGATGCACAGCACCAGCATCGGTTCCTGGATGCGGGTGACGATGATTTGCGAGGCACGCAGCAGTTCAACGATGCCGATCCACATCACCAGGGCGGTGTCTTTCATCACGCTGAGCACCAGGTTGAGCCAGCCCGGGAAGGCCACGCGCATGGCGATGGGCAGCACGATATAGCGCAGGTCCTGAAAGTAGCTCAGGCCCAGTGAGCGGCTGGCCCGGCGTGTGCTAAAAGGCACCGCGAGCACGCCGCTGCGCACGATTTCGGTGAAGTACGCTGCGGCGTAGACCCCGAGTACGATGCAGCCGACACTGAAGGCGCTGATATTCAGGCCGACAATGCTTTTGAGCGAGTTGAACAGTACAAACTGGATCAGCAACGGCACGCTGCGAAACACATCCAGTACCCAGGCCAGCGGCAGGCTGGCCCGTGGCAGCAGGGCACGCAGCAGGCCAAAGATCAGCCCTGCGACGGTGCCAAGCAGAATCGCCCAGATGGTCAGTTGCAGGGTGACCCAGGCACCGTCGAGCAAAAACACAAAGTCGTTCCAGGTAAAACTGGTGGAAAACATGGGTTCGTCCTCAGTAGCGGAACAGTCGCCAGGCCATCAGCCGGGCTACCGCAACGATCGCCTTGGCAATCAGGTAATACAGCACCGCGGCAATGGCGAAGTATTCGAAGGTGCGGAACGTCTTGACGTTGTAGTCCTGAGTCACGCCGGTAAGGTCATTGTTGAGGCCGACGATCACCCCCAGCGAGGTCATCAGCACGGCCCAGACCATCTGGTTGGTCAGCGGGTAGAAGACGATGCGCAGCAACTGCGGGACGACGATCATACGGTAGGTCTGGAATGCGCTCATGCCCAGCGAACGGGCGGCTCGCACCTGGGTTTCGGGCACAGCCTTGAGGCCGCCACGAAAGTTTTCCGCCAGGTAACCGGCGTTGTTGAAGGTGATCCCGGCCAGCAGGGCAATCCATGAACTGACATGCAGGCCCAGAGAGCCGAGGCCAAAGTACAGGACATAAATCTGGAACAGCGACGGCGTATTGCGGGCAATGGACACCCAGGCATTACCGACGCCGCGCAGCAGCGGGTTTTTGGTTTCGCGCATCACGGTCAGGGCCAGGGCGATAAGCACGCCGAAGATCATCGACAGGGCTGCTGTCTCGAAGGTCACCAGGGCCCCGGCGAGCATGTCCGGCAAGGCACGCAGGGCCGAGCGCCATTGGAAGGTGTAGTCAAACATGGGCTGGAGTCTCCAATGAGGCTGCGGTGTGCAGCCATAACGGCAAGCGACCGCTGGCCGTGGCGCTGCACGCCGCCTCCACGCACTCGGCGAGGCAAGCGAAATGCACCTTGCGCCCCACCAGGCCGGGGGCGTAATGGGCGTATTTACCCGAGTTGGTGATTAAATTTTTGGCGGTTGGCGGGATCACCGGCTCGCCCAGCATGCACCAGCAGGTATCGCTGACCAGGGTGGCGCCGAAGGCTTCGAGCACGGCGATATACCCGGCTGCGCGGGCCTGCTCCAGCACGGCACGGCCACAGGTGATCGCCATGACCACGTCCGGGTGACGCTGGCGACCCTGACACAGGCGCGCAAGATGGGCGAACTCGCTGAGGGAAAAGTGCGGGTTGCCCAGGGACACAACATCGACTTTGGAGTCACGGGCGCTGTTGAGCTCCTGCCAGCTGAGCAGCAAGTCTGGTAGCGCGATCTTGATCACCGGCAGCGGCCCATCGAGCACCTGTGCCGGGTCCAGTGCTTCGGGGGTGACCCCGGCGATATGAAACAGAGGCGCCGCACTGGTGGTGGCAAAGGCCGCCCCGAATGCCTTGAGGTTGTCGAGGTCCGGGTGATGCTGTTGCAGTCCCGACACCAGCGGGATACGGCTGCCGGCCAGGGCGCCGACGTGGTAGCCGAGCAGGGGGTAGAACGCGTCGTCGAGGTTGGCCAGAGGTGGCAGTTCGATATGCAGACGGGCCTTGCGCTGGCTTTGCAGGTGGCAGCCAATCAACGGTGCACGGCCGGTAAGGGCGATGCAAATATCCAGATAATCGGGGTATTTGAGCGTATGGGCGCCCAGCACGCTGTTGGCGTAAACCACGGCGTTGGACTCAGCCCAGACAATTTGTTCGCCCGCCTTGGGCGCGCTGTCGAGCAGGTAGGGCGCGCAGGTAAAGCTCAGTTGCGCACCCATGGCCATATAGGCATCGCCCAGAGCACTGGCAGGTATGCCGAGGGCCGGGTCGATACCCAGTTCGCGCCAGCGGCGCTGGTCTACGGAAATCGAATTGAGGGTGGTGGGTACCCGAACTTTGGCGCCCCATTCCACCAGTTGTTCAGCAAAACGCAGGCTGGCAGGGCCGGTATAGATGCAACCGTCGATATGCGCCTGGGTAATGTCGATCAGCTGCTCGGCGCCTTGCAGATGAGCCATGCGCAAAACGATCTGCATTGCGACTTGTGCGGCCTTGCCGTAGCTGCCGTCGAGGAGTGCCCGATCGTGTTCGGTCAGCTCGATTGCAGTGTTGGCGTCTTCAATCGCTACCTCGTTGCGCGGCGTCGTCGGGCTGTCGTTGATCGCCGTTTCGAACAGCTCCAGGGTGGTGCCATCGACCCTGGCACAGGCCTTGCCGTGCAAGGCGGCAAAGGCTTCCTTGCCGATGCACAGCACCGGCAGGGAATGTCCGAACAGGGTCTGTGCCACCAGCACGCCAAGGGTCAGGATCTCATCGGCTTCAGCCAGCACCAGAGCTGCGGGGGCGTGGCCATTGCTGATCAACTCCATCATCACGCTGCTGCCGGTGCAGGAGCCGCGCCCGCTGGGAATCGCCAGCACGCGGCCGGCCAGGCATTGACCGCTGAGCGGGTGGTGACGGTCAATCACCTCACCGCTGAACGGGTCGACGCCGCCCCAGAAACTCAGGCCGAGATCGGCGTACAGCAATGGGCCAAAGGCTGTGCCTGCAACCAGGCTGCGACCGTCAAGAGAACTTTTCCCGGACATGCTGGATACCTCAGTAGTAAACGTGAGGTACGGTCAGATCAGCCGGTGGAATCTCGGTACCGACCCATTTGACCCACAGCTCCTTGTAGCGTCCGGTGCGTACTTGCTGGTTGACGAACAGGTTGAGGTAGTTGAGCAGGCCGTACTCGTTGCGCTTGGCGCCCAGTGACACGTAATCGACCACATAGGGCGCGTTACCGGCGACCTTGAGGTTTTTGTACTTGCCTGATTTAAGGGTAGCTGCGGCCACGGTATTGGTAACGACGGTGGCTTCGATATGGCCTTGGGCGACGGCCAGCAGGGTGTCATTTTGCGACTGGTAGGCACGGAACGAGCCGCTGCCCCAGTTTTTCACGTCTTTTTCCAGGGCGATGGCTTCATAGGTGCCACTGGTGTTGCCCAGCGCCTTGCCCTTGAGGTCGGCGAAGCTGTTGATACCGGTATCGTCGCGGGTCAGCACGACCATCTGAAAGGCGAAGTAGGGAATGCTCAGGCCAACGGTCTTGGCCCGCTCCAGGGTGTCGGAAGTGGACGCCACGATCACGTCGGCGCGGCCGGACACCAATGCAGGGATACGGTCAGGGAAGGGCGTTTCGACGATTTCGGCATCGACTCCGAGCACTTTCGCCAGGTCGTTGCAGTAGTCCACATCGAAGCCTACCGGCTTGTTGGCTTCATCACGCGAACCCATCGGCGGGAAGTCCAGGGTTACGGCGCAGCGTAGCGTGCCCGAGCCGATAATATCGTCGAGCTTGTCGGCGTGGGCCGTGGCAATAAAGGAACTACTGAGAACAGCGCTGAGGGCTACGGCAAATACGGGGTTTTTCATAGAAGCCTCGAAGTCGTTGAAGTGCTGTTGAATGTCGCATTAAGAATTTCGTATACGATATTTGTTTAGCAAATCATGTGCCGATTTTTCCTACACGCGGGTAATCAGTCAGCGAGTGAGGTTTTTACTGGCTTGCGTGATGGCACTTTGCGGCAGGAGGGGGTGGCGGGTAGCAGGGGGGTGTTACAGAAGGGAGCATTGCCGTAGGAATTGCCCCACAAGGGAACACTTGATGGTTTTTATGCTGCCTGGCTGAGGTGCCGATGGTACAAAACCTGTGGGGGCGTGCTTGCTTGCGATGGCATCTGCGCGGTTTGGCTGTCAGGCCGCGTCGCCTGAATCGCGGGCAAGCCCGCTCCCACAATGATTCCTGCAAGGTTTGGATTTTGTGAGCGCTACAAAACCTGTGGGAGCTGGCTTGCCTGCGATAGCAGCAGCGCGGTTTGGCTGCCATACCGCGCTGCTTGAATCGCGGGCAAGCCCGCTCCCACAATGATTCCTGCAAGGTTTGGATTTTGTGAGCACTGCAAAACCTGTGGGAGCTGGCTTGCCTGCGATAGCATCCCCGCAATCAGCCAGATACACCGCGTTGTTTGCATCGCGAGCAGGCTCGCTCCCACAAAGTTGTTCAATGACTCTGCGGCAAATGCTCGAACAGGGTCTTGCACACCCCGGCAATATGTTCGTCGAGCAGCTTGACCGCCAGTTCCACATCACCGGCGCGGCAGGCGTCGAGGATTTCCCGGTGTTCGTGATCGGCGCGGTGCTTGCCGGCGGACAAACTCATCTGGATACGCAGGTAGCGTTCCAGCTTGTCATTGACCGAGCGGATCAGGCTGATCATGAACGGGCGTTGTGCCGGTTCGTAGAGGCAGGCGTGCAGTTCCCAGTTGAGTTCGGCCCAGCGGCCCACGTCATCTTCGCCGACAAACTCCTGGCAGATACGTTCGGCGCGGGCGAAGGTTTCTTCGGTCATATTGGGTATGGCCAGGCGCAGCAGCTTGTCTTCAATCAACATGCGTACTTCAAACATCTGTGCCAGTTCCACTTCGGAAATGCGCGTGACCATGGCCCCGCGATTGCGCTGGAACATCACCAGACCCTCGGCTTCGAGGCGCTTGAGAGCCTCGCGTACCGGGATTTTGCTGACATTGAACTGGCGGGCGATATCGTCCTGACGGATCGGCTCGTCCTCAGCGAAGTGCCCGGCGACGATGGCATCGCGCAGATGCAGGGTGATGATTTCCGACGTGGAAGGGGAATTTCCCAGGTCGGGAGCATTGAGTTTTGGGTGGGCCACGGCAGTCATCGTTCGCAGGGAAAAAAGATATGGTATACGAATTTGTAAGGGGGTTACTTGTACCGGTCAAGTGTGTCTACACAAATACAGGTAGCAGTTACCGAGGAACCATGGCTGCGAAGCAGTCATAAAACCATTCCGTACCGCTGTATCAGATGCAGCGTATTTACCGGACGTGTGACTGTTTTGTGATGACAGGCAAACTGAAAAAAAACGGATATGCCATGCAACCCTTGCTGACAGCAGGGCTGATGTTGGGGGGAGTGGGGGGCATGAGCGAGTGTGATTCTGTGGGGAGCGGGACGTTGCCCATGTCCCCACAGATCACCTTTGCATTTACATGATCAGGTTAGTAGTAACCCCCTGTTGTACCAGCAACTCGGCATCCAGTGCGGAATGACGGTACACGTCATAAGCCACGCCACCGACATTGACCTGCCCTTGTACGGCCCAGACTCCTGGATCTTCAGACCCTGACAAACCCTGCAGTTCAACCGCGTCTCCTTCATCACCTTTGATCATCATCTGGATTGCACCACTGTGGAAGTACAGTTCAGCGGTACCGTTGTTCAGTACGTCGTCCAGGGACAATTTGAGGGTGTTGTCGCCGGAGCCGGTGAGGTCGACGATTTCAATGGAGCTGATGTTGTTGCCCAGCGCTGCCATGTCCAGGATTTGATCCTGGCCAGTGAGCCTCAGGGTGTCAATGCCTTCATATCCATGAATCGAGCTACCAGGGCTGTTGACAAAAGCCTCCGGGTTTTCAAGCAGGAACAGATCTTTGCCCCATGAGCCAATGTAAGCCCCAGGAGTTTCCCCACTGATGGTCTGCTCGCCAGGGTCGGATTTCCAGGTCATCTGATCAAGGCCGCCAAACTCGAAGTTGTCCAGGTAACCCAGCTCGCCGGTAGAGGCAATGATTTTACCGATCTGCATACCCTCTGGCGCCGTGTAAGACACGGTATAACCGTCCTTGTTACCGTCAAACTCCAGCCTGGCAAGCAGATTGCCCGCGGTGTCGTAAAACTCATAAACGGCCGATTTTTCCAGATCGCTGGTGGTAAAGCTAACCCGGGAGCATGGAGTGAAGGCTGATATTTCCAGCTTGTCGATCATACCGTTAAAACTGCCAGCGAGTCCGAAGTGCAGGCGCAATCCATCCCCGTCATCTGGTGTGCCGATGCTCTCTTTAATGCGTGTCAGACCATTCAAAACCTTGATCTGCATGCTGTCCAATACCAGAATCCTTCCTTGCGCATAAGTCTTGCTATCGGTCACGCCGCTGAAGTTCTCGTGGATCACTTCACCCCTGGTGATGATTTGAGATGAATAGCCCTCAGCATTAATGACGGCAGCTGATATGAGGCCGACGTCAAGCGGCTGAAGTTCGTGGGGCACATTGATATGCGCCGTTCCAGCGGCAATATCAGCAGCGCTCAGAGGGTAATCAATACGTTGCCCGCCGATGGACAGGCTGATCGAGGCGCCCTCGACCAGACCGTCGCCATCAAACTTGACGGTGACAGTGTCAGTACCGACCTCAATCGCCTTGGGGGGATGGGGTGAGGTGCGATCGAGATTGACACTTTGCGAGCTCTCTTTGCCTTTACTCTGGGTGACCGAGTTGATTACCCGCGTCTTGATTTCCCAGCTCAGAGAGTGCTCGGTTTGATCGACGAAGCTCCAGCTGCCATCGCCATTAAGCACGGCATCATCCCATGAGTTACCACCATTGACAGAGATCTGGACTTTTTCATTTTCAGCCAGCGGTTTTGTCAAGGAGCCACGGATCAAGCGCCCTGCGCTGCCATCGCGGGTGATAAAGTCGTTGTGATCGGCACCACTGTCCTTGCTCATGCTGTCGATGCTAGCGATGGCCGCCGGCGCAGAATCTTCGACAGGGGGCTCGACCTCAGGCTGGGAGCCATCATCGCCAATATGCACGATGTAGGGTGCAGACACTTTGCTTTCATGACCCTCTGTGTCAATTGTGATGATTTGGATCGCGTTTTGACCTTTTGCCAGTGGCTGGTCAAATTCGTATGTCCAGCCACCGCGCACATCAATTGCAGCTTCACCGATGCGTTGGCCATTGACCATGATGATCGCGGTGCCGCCGGACAATGAAGTAAAGCCCTGAATGGTCGGGGTGTTGTCCTTGGCAAGTGCTCCATTGGCGATGTAATCGCCGTTGTCATCTAGGAGCAAGAAGTAGCCAGGATTGCTCGTGCCTGGTTGATCAGGTGTAGTGACCTCCGGGGCCTCGATGGTCAACGAATAAGGCTGCGAAAATTCGCCAGGCTGATTCGGGGCATCGGCGGGCTTGGTGTTGAAGTTGTACACACCGTCTGCCAGTGGTTTATCGGTGGTGAATACCCAGTTACCACGTTCATCGACGAGTGTTTCACCGATTTTTTTTCCATTGGCGTAGATCTCAAGGATTACGCCCGGTTGACCGGCACCCTTGAGGGTCGGGGTGTTGTCAGCAGACATGCCGTATTGTGGGTTGCCGTTATCGTCAAGTACCTCAGAGATCGTTGGTCGGATCGCTGGCGGTGTCACGAGCACATTCAAAGGGTCGGACATTTCACTCTTGATGCCTGTCGAGCTGACGGCAATCACCGAGAGTGTGTTCTGGCCTACTGGCAGTGGCTGGAAAGGGGTGAATTTCCAGTTGCCGTAATTATCCACGGGCGCCATGCCGATGGGCATGCCGTTGAGATAGAT